>NZ_JBFRPJ010000193.1:0-558 GCF_041471945.1 Vibrio sp. 10N.261.51.A4 | reverse complement strand
TTACGAGGTAGCGTTGCTAGGAAGTTAGGGTTACCACGACCTGCATCAAGAAGTGCACGATCTGGCACAGCTTGCGCCACTTCAATCAGTTTGTCTTTTAGCTCGAATGGGCTTAGGTCAGCGAATTTTGAAAAATCGATAGTTGGAGTTTGAGTAGTCATAATATTTACCTAATAATTTAATATTAAACACTTGTAATTAAATAAAGTGTTTTACTTAAGCGTGATTATTCAGGCCTACCCTATTTTTGATTGGGTAGGTCTGTTAATAAGTTGATGATTTTTTAAATCTATAATGAGTTGTAGGTTTTAATTACATACCCGCATTAACGGTAATAATGCCGACGATAATTGGGCCCCATAGAGTCAGTAACACGTTGGCTACGGCGTAAGTCACAGTAAAAGAGAATACTGGCGTTGCGTTGCCTGTTTTTTCCATCAATGCAGCGAACGCTGGGTTTGCACTTCGACCACCGGTTACACAACCTAAAGCTTCTACCGGATTCTTTATCTTCAATACAAAGTACGAGAAGAAGAATGAAATAATCTGTGGAATGAT
>NZ_JBFRPJ010000192.1:0-271 GCF_041471945.1 Vibrio sp. 10N.261.51.A4 | reverse complement strand
AGATTTTCACATTAAGCTTTAGCGCTGCGACTCTGGGGCAATATACCTTTACGCTGTTGGAGAATATCGACCACGATGATGGTCGTGGCAATAACGACTTCACGTTTGAACTACCAGTTTACGCGGTTGATACCGACGGTGATGATTCGTTAATGTCACCACTATCGGTGATGATTACTGATGATGTTCAAGTTATGGCAAGTGGCGAACTGACAATTGAAGAGCCTACTGTCGCCGACTTAGCTGCAGGTACGCCAACGACATCCGTTTT
>NZ_JBFRPJ010000191.1:0-353 GCF_041471945.1 Vibrio sp. 10N.261.51.A4 | reverse complement strand
GGATTTCTTGAGTGCAAAGATCGCGTCACAAAAATGTGTACAAGAGATTGGATTGACCTGATCAGTTAATTTTCCGGATTGGTATAAGTAGTGGAATGGACGGGGTTGCGGGCTTCAGGCAAACCCTTTGTGGGAGTCATTCGAGCGAAGGGCAAAACACTTTTATTGAGATGTAAAAAAGCCCTGCTATTTCTAGCAGGGCTTTTCTAATAAGTGGCGGAGTGGACGGGACTCGAACCCGCGACCCCCGGCGTGACAGGCCGGTATTCTAACCAACTGAACTACCACTCCGCAGTGGTCAACTCACTAAGTGAGCGTCCATATCTCCAGGTTGGTCAACCTAAAGATTTAAT
>NZ_JBFRPJ010000190.1:0-1777 GCF_041471945.1 Vibrio sp. 10N.261.51.A4 | reverse complement strand
TTAATTACGCAACAAAGCCCGTTCAAGACTGTAATGCAATTGGACCAGTCACATTAAATCCAGATACACCGATGAAAGAAGCAGCATAAAAATCAACTAATGAGTGCCAACTGTCTTGAAAAACACCGCAAATACGAAGCATTTTCAAAGATCACGGGTATAAATTTTGATTTTGTACTAATATAAGGTTGGCAGGTATCTATCAGTCATTGACCCGAGGAAAGTGTCATTATCACTGAATTTAGTCTATTTATCGATCGTCACATATAGCAGATTATACGTCCTTAGAAAACTGACTGTGTTGAAAGAATTTACTTCCTACATTGGCAATGTTATTTAATGATATATAAGGAATGAAAACGATGACTTTTTTAAAAAAACTATTACCTACAGGTGTGTATAGTATGCTTATAGGTTGCTTTATCGCTGTAATGGTTACATTTACTGGCACGGCAACGGCAGCGCAAGAGCCGTTTAACCTTGAAGAAATGAAGGCTAAATACAGTGTTCGAGACTATGTCTATAAACCTCTTCCTGAGAGTGGATTCAACTATTTTAGAATCGCCGAGAATACCTATTTTGTGCATGATAATTTTGAGCATATGGTTTTTTTCGTCACGGATATCGGTGTTGTTGTCTATGATGCAATGCCAGATGTAAGCCCATTTGCTCTGATAGCGATTGCGGAGGTGACTGATAAACCAATCACCCATGTTATCTACTCTCATCACCATGCTGACCATGCTCGTGGCATGCATTTGTTCCCTGATTCGGCAATAAAAATTGCCAATATTCAAGCAGCTAAACTATTAAAAATAGCCAATGATCCTTCTCGTCCAATGCCTGACATTATTTGGGAAGATAGTTATGTATTAGAAACGGGTGGTTTGCGCCTTGAGTTTAAAGATCTAGATAGAAACTGGCATTCTCATTCAGACAGTCTGGTCTATGCACCTAAGCAAAAAATCTTACTTGCAACCGATACATTTCATGCAGATGCTGCACCTTGGTTACATTTCGGTGAAGCGACAGATGCCATCATGACTTGGATGTTGCCTCAAATTATTCTTGATAGCTATGACTTCGAACTTATTATTAATGGTCATGAAAGAATTGTACCAACGCGTGCTCATTTTAAGCTCTATCAAGAGATGATTAGCGACATGAAAAAATTCACCTATGAAGCTGCGGATTCTGCTGAATTTCAAGCGTTAGCGCAAGAAACCATGAAACGTTATTCTGAAGGTTCAGAGCATGCAATCTATAAAGAGATTATTGATGCGGGTGCTGAGATATGCGCCAATAAATGGGAAGAAAAATGGGCAGGTCGAGTACGTAATGCGAAATTAAACTCTAAAGAAAACTGCCAAATGATGTGGATGCAACTGATGGTTATCAACCCAGAGAAGGCATTAGAACCCGTGTATTAATATTGATTGCCACTGTTTTTAAAAACGAGAATAGTGGTTTTTTTAAAAATGCAAAGATCTGGATGCCAACTATTTTCTCATTCATATCGACAATATGATGCTACAGTTTATGAGGTTCATTGAAGATACCTAGGTTATTAGCTCTCCACGATGATTTCTGATCTAGCTGTTAACCTATTGGCAAAAAAACTGTAGTTTCCTAAGGCGTATATGGACTCCACCTGTTTTACAACTGTAAATTGACATAAACTTATAAGATGCGTGCGTATATACGGCTTTTTATTGAGAGAGCTACCCTCTAGCCTTAGATGTTTGCGCACCTATTATCGGCTTTGTTGCGTAATTAA
>NZ_JBFRPJ010000189.1:0-485 GCF_041471945.1 Vibrio sp. 10N.261.51.A4 | reverse complement strand
AAAACGGATGTCGTTGGCGTGCCTGCAGCCAAGTCAGCAACGGTAGGCTCTTCAATCGTCAGATCACCACTTGCCATCACTTGAACATCATCAGTAATCGTCACCGATAGCGGTGACATTAACGAGTCATCACCATCGGTATCAACCGCGTAAACTGGCAAGTTAAATGTTAGGTCGTTATTGCCTTGAATTGGTGTGTGGTCAATCGCTTCCAGAAGAGTGAAGGTGTATTCACCCAAAGTGGAACTGCTGAAATCGAGAGTAAACACCGTGGTTTCGACATTCGAAATATCGGTCGTGAAGCCAATATAATTGCCAGAGCCTGTTGGTTCTTCTCGAATCTCAATGATCAAGCCGTCTGACTTGAGCGCGTTGTTAGTATTAAACTCACTTGGTTCTAAACGGAATTTCTCAACATCGTCGCTTTGATTAGTGAACGAGATGGTTTCTGTTTGACTCACTGCCCCCATGATTGGTGACGAGCC
>NZ_JBFRPJ010000188.1:0-300 GCF_041471945.1 Vibrio sp. 10N.261.51.A4 | reverse complement strand
AAATTTATTTTCACTTTTTTGAAAGGTGAAGACAAAAGGTATCGTTACTTGCATTAGCAAATAACAACCTCAACAGTGTACTAATCTGTTGATGACAATTTGTTGGAGGGATGGCTGAGTGGTCGAAAGCACCGGTCTTGAAAACCGGCAACCGTTAATAGCGGTTCTAGGGTTCAAATCCCTATCCCTCCACCACCATTGAAAAGCCCGCTGAGAAATCAGCGGGCTTTTTTTCGTCTTGAGTTTGGTAAAAGAACATTTGAATACTTCAAAGCGGCAGCTTATACCAATCCGGAAAAT
>NZ_JBFRPJ010000187.1:0-650 GCF_041471945.1 Vibrio sp. 10N.261.51.A4 | reverse complement strand
TCTGGGGTAAACGTAAACGTACCATCGGCATTGTTTAGAATAGAGCCATGGTCGACATGGAGGTTTTCAATGGTTAGCTTACCGGCGTCATTGGCATCCACATCGACGGTATTCGCTAATAGTTGCGCAGTGGTTAAGGTTTGGCGTGTATCTTCACTGCCATTTGCAAGCACAACTTCAGATGAACAGTAAGGTCTGTCGTTACTGCCGTGAATGGTGATGACAATATCGTGTGTTGTACCATCTTTTGAATGGACTGTAATCGTATCGGTTAAGCTTTGCCCTTCACCAAGTTGGTCAATTGCAGTGCCACGCGTTGTGGGTCTAGCACCTATACCTGATAGATGCCCAGCATCGGCATGGTAATGCCAGGTGCCATCGGTGAGTAAGATTAGATCGCCATAGGTGCCGTGATAGTCGTAACCATTGCTGCCTTGGCGTTCAAATCCTGACTCGCCTACATCGGGGTCTGTGATGGTCAGCTTGCCATCAGCATAGAGTGTTGTATTGCCAAGTGTGGCGATGCCTGAGTGAGCATAGTCGGGTGACATGTCGACACCCGCGCTGTTTTCGGTTATTGAACCAGTATCAACGCCAGCGATTTGGGCTTTATCGCCAACAGCCGAGAGCGTCGTTGATGCGCCAGTGTG
>NZ_JBFRPJ010000186.1:0-218 GCF_041471945.1 Vibrio sp. 10N.261.51.A4 | reverse complement strand
TTTAAATTGTTAAAGAGCTTCTCTTCGTTGTGACTTACATCACTTCGGAAGAGGCGGCCATTCTAGCGATTTAATTCTCAGTGTCAAACACTTATTTGGAATTAATTCCTACTTTCTAAAAGTAGAAGCGAATCATCGCTTAAAGCTAGTTGCCTTACTAACATTTCTCGCTGAAGCCTTGTGGCGTCTGCCGTGTCAGTGAGGCGGCATTATAGAGA
>NZ_JBFRPJ010000185.1:0-202 GCF_041471945.1 Vibrio sp. 10N.261.51.A4 | reverse complement strand
TCGCTCCAAATTAGCCTTTTTAAGGCAAGACTCATTGACTTAAACAATGCATCCGGACGCGGGATGGAGCAGTTTGGTAGCTCGTCGGGCTCATAACCCGAAGGTCGTCGGTTCAAATCCGGCTCCCGCAACCACATTACAGTTAGGCGCTATCTGTTGCCCAAAGCAGTAAGAGCAGCGATTAACTAATGCGATACTAGCT
>NZ_JBFRPJ010000184.1:0-204 GCF_041471945.1 Vibrio sp. 10N.261.51.A4 | reverse complement strand
ACGCTCTGCTTTTCGCTCTTCGGCAGGCGCACCTTTTAAGCGTGATTCTATCCCGTAGAGTTTTTGGATTTTAGCCAGCGCCTTATCAGCCTTGCCCGATTTACCTTTCCCTTGAAGCTTTTTAGCATCCATGAACTTGCGACGAGCATGCGCTAAGCACCCTACCTTGGTGACGTGATGAAGTCCATCATAAGCCGCGTAGCC
>NZ_JBFRPJ010000183.1:0-224 GCF_041471945.1 Vibrio sp. 10N.261.51.A4 | reverse complement strand
GCCGCCAACTGCGCCACCGTAAAGCTGCTCGACGCGACGCCGTTCACTAAGATTGTGCCGTTACTCACGTTGCTGACCGTGAAGCTCACGCCTGTGTCCGTATCGTCAACGTCCGTGTAGCCAAGATCTGCCGCCGTGATGGTGTAGCTGCCTGCTTCATCCATTTCACCCAACAGATCGCCTGTCAGCTCCGGCGCATCATTCACTGGCGTCACCGTCAAGTT
>NZ_JBFRPJ010000182.1:0-1427 GCF_041471945.1 Vibrio sp. 10N.261.51.A4 | reverse complement strand
GTCGTTGATGCGCCAGTGTGGGTCACACCACCGTGAGCATCTTTAACATCATAGCTAAAATGCACTTGGCCGTTATAGTCTTTATCTGGGGTAAACGTGAAGGTGCCATCGGCATTTAATACAATAGCACCGTGGTCAGCCTGTAGGTTTTCAATGGATAATTTGCCAATATCGTTGTCGTCAACATCGCTAGAATTGGCCAGTAGCTGTGCAGGGGTGAGGACTATCTGGGTATCTTCTAAGCCATTCGCTAAACGTACTTCAGCTGATGCAACTGGCGCATCATTGGTGCCATGAACGGTCACTGTAATATCTTTTTTAGCACTGCCATCGATAGATTCAACGGTAAAGGTTTGCTGGAAGCTTTCCCCTGCGCCTAAATGTTGGACTTTATCATTGTCAATATCGTATGACCATTGGCCCTGTGCGTTGATATTGAACTGACCACCTTCGGTGGTGGTGATGGTTTGTGCGATAAAACCGGCTTGGTCGTGATCGGGGTCAATCACGTGTAACGTGCCACCACTGCTGAGCTGATTAGTGGTATTGCCAAAGGAAGTGTGATCTTCGTAAACATGATTATTGAGGCTGGAGTATGGCGTCACTTCAATTCTTGCTTGGTTATCTTCGCCAATCACTTTAACCATGATTGTCAGCTTCTGACCGTCACTGGTTTCAACTTCATAGGGGATCTGCATTGATTCGCCAGTTCGCAAACTAGCAATATGGTCATCTGCATAGCGTTTGTTGGCTCCTTGTAAACTAAATTGATAAGACCCGTCTGGAAAAACATCAAAATAACCTGGAGAAAAACCTTGACCCAAATATTTACCACTATGGAGAAATTGTGTGTTATCGCCACTATCTGGATCGATAAGCTGAAGCTGGCCTCTATAGGATTTAAATTCGCTATCCAGCGCTTGTGTTTCAGTGAGCTGAATGACATTAGAAACCAGTGTGGCTTTATCATCTGTCCCGGCAATCGTAAGCGTGGCGGTTTGTTGCGTACTTCCACCATGGCCATCTTCTACTTGATAAGTGATAGCGATTTGTTGCGACTGACCATTGGCCAAATGATTAAATGCGGGATCAGTGGCATCAACAATTAACGTATGCCCATCAGTATCTAAGGTGATACCTGCGGGGATTTTCCCTGCCTGAAGTTGACCATCGATGGCATATTCAAGGTGACTGACGCTTAAAGCGTCGCCGTCTTTGTCCGTAGCACCTAATAGCAGATTGAGGGTGTGATGATTATCGGCCCCCTCACTGACACTGTCGGTTAAAGGCGTCACATCAGGGTTGTCGTTAACCGCAGCTAAGTTGGTGGTTGCGCCGGTGTGTGTTACACCACCGTGTGCATCTTTGACGTCATAGCTAAAGTGCACCGCGCCGTTGTAGTCTTTTTCTGGGGTAAACGTAAACGT
>NZ_JBFRPJ010000181.1:0-399 GCF_041471945.1 Vibrio sp. 10N.261.51.A4 | reverse complement strand
TGAGAATTTAGCAGTTATAAGACATATAGCTTTAAATCTGCTGACGGAAGAAATCAGCTTCAAAGCAGGGATCAAAAGAAAGCAGAAAAAAGCGAACCGCAATAACGCTTACCTTTCGCAAGTCCTTGCAGGGCAAGGGGCTTCGTAATCTTGCCCTGAGGTCGAGCTTAGACAATGTCGGGTCGGCCTCAAGCAGTAACTCAAGCATCTCCTGCTGTGTTAAACCTCGCTCCTTTCTGGCTTGTTCTAAGAAGTGTGCAAACGTGAGTGGCATTCTTTGTCCTCGATAATCTCTATTATGGTAAGTATTGTTCGATTGCTTATGTAATTCAATCTTCTTTTATTAGAATTTAAACTATAGCTTATCGGGCAGGTTTTTATGGCTTTGTTGCGTAATTC
>NZ_JBFRPJ010000180.1:0-350 GCF_041471945.1 Vibrio sp. 10N.261.51.A4 | reverse complement strand
AATAAGTCGTAAACGATTTTTGCGTTCGGGCAGTGCGCTTGAACTTCAAGGTCAAAAGCCGTATTCATGTCCATCGCGACCGCTTCGATATTATTGCCATGCTTGCCTAACAGCTCGAAGAACGGTCGTATGTCCTTGCGGCTACGGCCTAACCCTATCCAAATGACTTGATGAGTCTTAGCGTCAGCAATGACCGTGGCATACCTATGCCCTTTAAAGATAGCGAACTCGTCCATGACGAGTTGCCTTAGCTCTTCCCATTTCACTGACGGTACAACTTGTCGAAGTCGGCGTTTATCTATCTCTTTAATGGTGTGCCAATGTACGCTCGTTAACTGGGAGATATGCTT
>NZ_JBFRPJ010000179.1:0-552 GCF_041471945.1 Vibrio sp. 10N.261.51.A4 | reverse complement strand
TCGAATACAAGACACTTGAATGTGTTTGTTGTGTTTATCTAATGAAAGATAAACATTGAGAACTTTTAAATTTGATTGAATTACTCGTAAGTAATCAATCAGTCAGCTTTCCAAATTGTTAAAGAGCAAGAGTTTTAAGTGTTAAACTTTTAAACCCATTTTTAAATACTCTCTTACGAGAATGCTTAAAGATGGTGGGCGATACCGGGCTCGAACCAGTGACCCCCTGCTTGTAAGGCAGGTGCTCTCCCAACTGAGCTAATCGCCCATAAAGTTTTAATTCCTAATGGAAGGAATGGTGGAGCTATGCGGGATCGAACCGCAGACCTCCTGCGTGCAAGGCAGGCGCTCTCCCAGCTGAGCTATAGCCCCATATTTTTATTTCCTTGGGAGGAAATGGTGGGTCGTGCAGGATTCGAACCTGCGACCAATTGATTAAAAGTCAACTGCTCTACCAACTGAGCTAACGACCCAATGGTATCCCGTAGGGGAGTCGAACCCCTGTTACCGCCGTGAAAGGGCGGTGTCCTAGGCCTCTAGACGAACGGGACA
>NZ_JBFRPJ010000178.1:0-965 GCF_041471945.1 Vibrio sp. 10N.261.51.A4 | reverse complement strand
ACTCCAGCACGTCACTACGCACACGTAGACTGTCCAGGACACGCGGATTATGTTAAAAACATGATCACTGGTGCTGCACAAATGGACGGCGGTATCCTAGTTGTTGCTGCGACTGACGGCCCTATGCCTCAAACTCGTGAGCACATCCTACTTGGTCGTCAAGTTGGTATCCCTTACATCATCGTATTCATGAACAAATGTGACATGGTAGATGACGAAGAGCTACTTGAGCTAGTTGAGATGGAAGTTCGTGAACTTCTTTCTGAATACGACTTCCCAGGTGATGACCTACCAGTTATCCAAGGTTCTGCACTTGGCGCACTAAACGGCGAGAAGCAGTGGGAAGACAAGATCGTTGAGCTTGCAGAAGCACTAGATTCTTACATTCCTGAGCCAGAGCGTGCAGTTGACCAACCGTTCCTACTACCAATTGAAGATGTATTCTCAATTCAAGGTCGTGGTACTGTTGTAACTGGTCGTATCGAGCGCGGTATCCTACGTGTAGGTGACGAAGTAGAAATCGTTGGTATCAAAGAGACTACTCTTACTACTTGTACTGGTGTTGAAATGTTCCGTAAACTGCTTGACGAAGGTCGTGCAGGTGAGAACGTTGGTGCACTTCTACGTGGTACTAAGCGTGATGACGTTGAACGTGGTCAAGTACTTTCTGCGAAAGGTTCTATCAACCCACACACTAAGTTTGAGTCTGAAGTATACGTACTTTCTAAAGACGAAGGCGGCCGTCACACTCCTTTCTTCAAAGGTTACCGTCCACAGTTCTACTTCCGTACAACTGACGTAACAGGCGACATCACTCTACCAGAAGGCGTAGAAATGGTAATGCCAGGTGACAACGTTCAAATGACTGTTGAGCTAATCGCTCCAATCGCAATGGACGAAGGTCTACGTTTCGCAATCCGCGAAGGTGGCCGTACAGTTGGTGCTGGTGTTGTAGCTAAAATCTT
>NZ_JBFRPJ010000177.1:0-204 GCF_041471945.1 Vibrio sp. 10N.261.51.A4 | reverse complement strand
ACGCTCTGCTTTTCGCTCTTGGGCAGGCGCACCTTTTAAGCGTGATTCTATCCCGTAGAGTTTTTGGATTTTAGCCAGCGCCTTATCAGCCTTGCCTGATTTACCTTTCCCTTGAAGCTTCTTCGCATCCATGAACTTGCGACGAGCATGCGCTAAGCACCCTACATTGGTGACGTGATGCAGACCATCATAAGCCGCGTAGCC
>NZ_JBFRPJ010000176.1:0-508 GCF_041471945.1 Vibrio sp. 10N.261.51.A4 | reverse complement strand
CATCGCCAGGCTTTAAATTATTAGAGTCGTTTTTAAACGGTTCTTGAATTGCTGATATAGCTCAGCCCGGTAGAGCGCACCCTTGGTAAGGGTGAGGTCCCCAGTTCGAGTCTGGGTATCAGCACCATATTTAGTTGATTTGATTATTCAAGTTAACAACAGAATTTGCTTGGCGACCATAGCATTGTGGACCCACCTGATTCCATGCCGAACTCAGAAGTGAAACACAATAGCGCCGATGGTAGTGTGGGGCTTCCCCATGTGAGAGTAGGACATCGCCAGGCTCCAAATTGCTTTATGCTGAATAGACACTGCGGAGTGGTAGTTCAGTTGGTTAGAATACCGGCCTGTCACGCCGGGGGTCGCGGGTTCGAGTCCCGTCCACTCCGCCACTTATTAGAAAGCCTAGTCTTATGACTAGGCTTTCGTCGTTTCTGGCTATCGATAATTTGGTCTCCGACCAATGAGTGTCATACCAATCCGGAAAATTATACCAATCCGGAAAATT
>NZ_JBFRPJ010000175.1:0-369 GCF_041471945.1 Vibrio sp. 10N.261.51.A4 | reverse complement strand
ATTAAATCTTTAGGTTGACCGACCTGGAGATATGGACGCTCACTTAGTGAGTTGACCACTGCGGAGTGGTAGTTCAGTTGGTTAGAATACCGGCCTGTCACGCCGGGGGTCGCGGGTTCGAGTCCCGTCCACTCCGCCACTTATTCAGAGTTTCAGCTCTTTAAAACTGAAAATAGGGGTGTAGCTCCAATTGGCAGAGCAGCGGATTCCAAATCCGCGTGTTGGGAGTTCGAATCTCTCCACCCCTGCCATATTTAAGGCTCTAGCAGAAATGCTAGAGCCTTTTTGCTTTCTGGAATTTAATAAATTACAGAAAGTAGCCTGGTATAAACAGCCCATTACGCTTTGTCATACCAATCCGGAAAATTA
>NZ_JBFRPJ010000174.1:0-240 GCF_041471945.1 Vibrio sp. 10N.261.51.A4 | reverse complement strand
ATGGTCGCCAAGCAAATTTTAAAATTCGGAAAACTGATTTAAAAGTCTCTTCAAACTCATTCAAGGTCTGGTCTTTCTTTGAGTCCACAAAACCCCTTGGGTGTTGTATGGTTAAGCCTCACGGGCAATTAGTACAGGTTAGCTCAATGCCTCGCAGCACTTACACACCCTGCCTATCAACGTCGTAGTCTACGACAACCCTTTAGGACACTTATAGTGCCAGGGAAAACTCATCTCAAG
>NZ_JBFRPJ010000173.1:0-356 GCF_041471945.1 Vibrio sp. 10N.261.51.A4 | reverse complement strand
AATAATGATATTTGTTGGATTATTCAAAATAAATAAAGCATCTCGTTGCTTCGAACCGAATATTAAGAACAAAAGGTTTTATTATGTAATCCCATTTGATGGATCAAATCATCACTTTAACTGTTCGCATAGTTTTTGAAGTGCAATTTACATCTTAAGTGATTGTTTTAAATATATTTATCTTAAACCGGCAAAAGTAGATGATTTTCGAAATCAATTTCAATTAAGTGTTTCCACTTCAAGAACGACAACCTACCTACCGTTGTTTTACTGGCTTACGGCGGCGTTGTTAATGATATGGACACTTCCACCCACCGTCTAAACTTATAGTCGGTAAGGCTTTGTTTCCTAAATCA
>NZ_JBFRPJ010000172.1:0-3603 GCF_041471945.1 Vibrio sp. 10N.261.51.A4 | reverse complement strand
CCTCGGTTTTTTCTCACACTCCTAAGTCTAGATTGCTAAGGAGGGAGTGGATTCCATACATCATGTTAGCCTTGCAGTTTATACTTATCTTGGTTGATGCTGTTTTTCTAAACTAAAGTAATGTTATTGCTCACTGAGACCAAACATAACTCTCCATTGAAATGGAGTGATGCAAGATTGGACTTTCCAACACCGTAAGATTATCAGCGTCATCTTTTGCTCCCATAGCAATAACTAACGGCAAATAATGCTCAGAGGTAGGATGTGACTTCGCATAGTGAACAGACTTAACGTGAGGCTGTTTTGCCTCCGCTAAATTGCCTTCAAGAGCGATTTTCCGTGCCCAATTTTGGAATTTGTTTGCATAATCTGCGACGCGCTCGTGACTCATTCGAATGTCATATAAATTGTGCGTCAGGCTACCTGAGCAGATAACCGCAATATTCTGCTTACGCAATTGTTTCAAGGTATTACCGAGCTTTTCTAGTTCATCTGGTGACAGATCAACATTCAGCGACAATTGCACTATTGGCTTGTCTGCATTTGGGCGCAGGTGATACAGCGGTACCCAAACACCGTGATCCCAGCCTCGGTAATTGTCCGCCTTAGTTTCGAAACCATTGTTGGTTAATAAGTCGATGACTTTATTACCAACAATGTGTGAGCCCATCGCAGGATAGTTCAATTCGTACAATTCAGGTGGAAAGCCACCAAAGTCGTGAATGGTTTCTGGTTGGTCGTTGGTGATAACGACATTACCGCGGGCAACCCAATGTGGTGATATCACTAATATAGCTTCCACATCATCAAATTTAGCTACTTGATGGGTTAAATTATCGGTCGCCTGTTGTTGAGCCTCGATGCTTGCGCCTAACGCAAACATCGGAGAACCGTGACCAACGAACATCAGAGGTGCTAGTTTCATACTCCCTCCGGTAAATATTTAAACCAATCCAAGTACGGCCCCTGAGGAATTATGCCAGATGGATTTAGCGCAGTTACCGAGTAATAGCCCGCTTTAATATGATCGACACGAGTGTTTTTCGCAAAGGCTTCGATTTGTAATAAGCGGTCCAAATACGCTGACAACGCAGGGTAGTCAGAGATGGCTTTGATGTTAGTTTTAAATAGGCCATGGTAGGCCACATCAAATCGGATCAAGGTAACGAATAACCGAATGTCGCTTTCGGTTAGTTGGTTGCCAACGGCAAAATCGTTATTCGCAAAATGTGTTTCCAGTTCTTCTAAGCGAGCGAAAATATCAACCATGGCTTCGTCGTAAGCTTTCTGGCTTGAAGCGAATCCTGCGCGATACACGCCATTGTTTAAGCTGTCGTAGATACTGGCATTAAACTCTTCAATTTGTGATTGCAACTCAGTCGGGTACAAATTGATGTTTGAATTATGAATCGGTCTTAAGTCTTCGTTCAAAATATGAAGAATATCAGCAGACTCGTTGTTGATGATTTTGTTATCACCACAATCCCAAAGTACAGGCACAGTCGCTCGACCAGTGTATTGGTCATCAGTCATCGTATAAAGATGGTGAGCGTATTCCACTCCCTCAATGCCACTCTCTGTAGAGCCTACCGTTGAATCAGATTCACCCCCAAATTGCCAACCGAAATCTGTTAGTACTGGGTCTAAGACTTTTACGTCAATTACATCTTCTAAGTTAAACAACGAGCGAGCAATTAATGTGCGTGTTGCCCAAGGACAAATGTAAGCAGCATAGAGTCGCAAACCTTTATCGACTGCTGACTGTGCATCGTCAATGCGATTTGTGAATGCGCTGCTTTGGCGGATGAAGCGGCCTTCACTGTCTTTCTCTTGAACGGGATCCCACTTGCGTTCCCACTTACCATTTACCAACATAATCTTTCCTTATTTCGAAGAGCCCCTTGCGAGCGTACGCCATGGGCGTCTGTTGTTTGTCTAATTTGTTTCGAGTCCAATAGCTTTTATTAAGCGGTTTTGGTTGCACCAAGTAAGCGGTTATCAATGGCAAACTTTCCGCCACCTTGAATGGCTAGCGCTAAAGTGGCAGCGAATAACGCCAAAGCAAACTCGTAACCGTTATTGCTGATAAATAAGCCATGGCTGATGTGAACGCTGAAGATTGCCACTAACATGGCAAATGCATTGACCAGTGCTGCTGGGCGAGTCAAAAGGCCAAATATCAAGGCTAAACCTCCGAAGAATTCTGCACTGCCAGCCATCAATGCCATTAGGTAACCGGGTGCTAGCCCAATGCTTGCCATCCATTGGCCAGTACCTTCAAGTCCATAGCCACCAAACCAGCCAAACAGCTTTTGCGCACCATGTGCAGCCAAAATGATTCCTACCGGAACTCTCAGTACTAGTGCCGCAAAGCCAGCATTGGATTGAATTACTTTGTTAAAAATGTGCTTGTTCATGGTATTTCCCTCAGAGTTGATTTATTCAAGTAAGTCTTAACTTGGGAATAAGATTAATCTTTCTCCTTTAGATGATAAATGGCATTATCATTGAATGATTTCCAATGTATTGTTGGTAATTGACTTATTAAAAGGATTTGTTTAATGGATAGGATTAACACCATGAAGGCGTTTCTCACGGTCTCTAGAGAAGGCAGTTTTACCAAGGCAGCAGAGAAACTGGGAACGTCAAATCAGTTGGTCAGTAAGTACGTATCTCATTTGGAGGAACAACTCGGGGTACGCCTGCTTAACCGCACGACGAGAAAAGTACACCTTACAGAAGCGGGCGAGCGATGTGTGCAACACGTTCAGCACATTTTGGAAAGTATTCAAGACATGGAAGGGAGCATGGGGCAGTTAAAGAATGAGGCGCAAGGTTTACTGCGTATCAGTGCTCCTGTGACTTTTGCTACCAAGCATCTCGCTTCACTTATTCGGGATTTTAAGCAGCTCAACCCGGCTGTGGGTATCGATTTGCAACTCAACGATCGGAAAGTCGATGTGGTTGAGGAGGGCTTTGATTTAGCGTTACGGATCGGGCAATTAAAAAGCTCATCCTTAATTGCAAAGCGTGTTGCTCCGGTTCGGTTGGTTATGTGTGCTTCCCCAGACTATCTTGAACGGCATGGAACGCCAGAGCATCCGGAACAGCTTATTCCAGAGCATCTGTTAAGCTACAGCTACATGGATTACAGTCAATCCGAGTCCCCACTTATGAATGCGCTGAAGCGCTCGTCAAAAGAGGAGAGTTCCGGTATATCCTGCAACAACGGCGATATCCTCGTTGAGTCCGCTATAGCGGGAGAGGGTTATGTTTTTCAACCCACTTTTATCGTGTCTGACGCAGTAAAGAAGGGCCAACTTAACGTTATTCTAAAAGAGTTTGAGCCAGAACCCATGGCGCTATATGCGGTGTATCCGCACCGTAAGCTGATTGCGACTAAGTTGAGTGTTTTTATTGAGTTTCTCAGTGACTATTATGGTGATTTACCGTATTGGGATGATGTTTTTTAAGACTTGAACGGCTCCTGTAGTGGCTAAGTGAACTTGCCCACGTAGTTAGAGGTTTGCAATACCTGAGTTAATCCTTTAAATGCTAATTTAGCAGAATCACTGACTCATAAATGTCCAACTCCGTGCTGAC
>NZ_JBFRPJ010000171.1:0-1314 GCF_041471945.1 Vibrio sp. 10N.261.51.A4 | reverse complement strand
GACTTTTGAGCGTTCCTTGATATATAACTGGTAGCCCATTCGATTTTATTGCTGATTTCTGACCATGCGCCGTGACTGATACATTCAAATATTGGTAACAGCCAGACATCCACATTTTTTGCCGCTTTAAACAATGAGACCGATGGCATTATCTGAAGCGCAATACT
The DNA here is from genome assembly GCF_041471945.1 of Vibrio sp. 10N.261.51.A4. Lineage (NCBI taxonomy): Bacteria > Pseudomonadati > Pseudomonadota > Gammaproteobacteria > Vibrionales > Vibrionaceae > Vibrio > Vibrio sp. 10N.261.51.A4. The sequence goes on along the minus strand of NZ_JBFRPJ010000171.1, from coordinate 1,147 downwards.
ACGCCTAATGATCAGCGCAAGTAAACTGGCCCAGATGAGCCCATCAACGATGGCCTTTTGTGCGGTGACAAATCGTTGCCAGTTGGTGTGAGACTTTAACTCTTTAAAAAGCAGTTCCACCTGCCATCGACAGCGGTAGATCGCCATGATGTCATCGGCAGTAAAGGTGTCTGAAGGTAAGTTAGTTATCCAAATGCAGAATCGTTTTTCTTCAGCAAACCATCGTCGCACGACTCTAAACTCTTGTTTACCTCGACGGACTTTTAGGTCAAGGACCTGCGAACGGTTGGTACCTCGAGTAATGTCTTTCAGCTTCTTCCCTTCTAGCTTAGGCAGCAGTCGCCCCTTGCCGTTCCTTGCCTCAATAATCATAGGGTTCAGAGACTTAGCACCTCGGACAATATAGAATCCGCCATGCTGTTCAAGCTCTCGAAAGAAGTGGAAATCAGGATACCCTGCGTCAGCTAACAGCAATTTGTTGTTCATCGTTTTGGGCTCAGGTAAAAAATCTCTTTCTGATGCCGTATCAGCGCTGATGTTCATCGCGACTGGAGAAAAGCTTTTCAACGACATTGTCATATGACATTCAACCGCTGCAGGGTTACGTTTAAATCGACTCGGATAAACATCCGCCAGGTCACGATGGATGTGGAAAGAGCTGCCATCTTGAAGCAGTACATCATCAAAGGTGTCGAGCTTATTTGGTAGACCGACATTCTGCTGGCGAGCAAATTGAGCTATTGCTCGAATAACAAGTTGCCGCATGAAATTAGGAAACTCATTTTTCCTCAACTGGTTATGGTAAGGCTTGTATGCCACGGCACCTTCAGGGCTCAAGCACATCCCATTGAATTGTCGCAGTAAATCCGCAATGGAAGTGCAGTTTCCTTTGCTTAACGCGGCCACTAAGCTAATGACTAGCTGCTCGGGTAATATCGCCCGACACCGTTTCATCAGGCCTGTACTTTTCGCCATTTTTTGGAGGGTGTCAGCATTAAAGAATTGCTTAAATTGCTTCTGTAAGGAGATAATCGTCATCGGCTTCACTATTGATGTAGGTAGTTTGTTTGGCGACGATTATCTGATCATAAATGAAGCCTTTTTTCTATCTAAATAAACAAGTTAGCTCTTAAGATCCTGTCTATGA
>NZ_JBFRPJ010000170.1:0-2094 GCF_041471945.1 Vibrio sp. 10N.261.51.A4 | reverse complement strand
AGTCTAACTGGAGCAGATCATACCTTGATTGAACCTTCTAAGCGCAAAGGTGCGCAGGAGCCGCTAGAAGTCACCCTACCTTATTCTGGTGATACTTTCTCAGTACCAGATAACTTATATATCATTGGCACTATGAACACGGCAGACCGTTCATTGGCAATGATGGACACTGCATTACGTCGTCGTTTTGATTTTAAAGAGATGATGCCAAACCCCAAGCTTTTTGCTGATAAAGAAGTTAAGGGCATCAATTTATCTAAATTGCTAGAAACACTAAATAAGCGAATTGAAGTTCTCTATGATCGTGAGCATACGCTCGGTCATGCTTTCTTGTTCCCTGTTTTCAATGAAGTTGATGAAGGCAAGGCGTTTATCGAGCTACAGTCAGCATTTAAGAACAAGATAATCCCACTATTGGAAGAGTATTTTTATGAAGATTGGAGCAAGATTCGTTTAGTCCTTGGTGACAGTTTGAAACAAGATGACAGACTACAATTTTTAAAAAGAACTGAAGACTCCTACAGTGAGTTATTTGGCCCTGAACATGGATTAGAGTTGTATGAGGATTGCAAAGTGACATACTCATTCAAGCCTTTTGGTGAAGGGACTGTTTGGCAAAATCCGACAGCGTTTAAAACTATCTACGCAAAAGATAGCGAGTAAGCTTAGTGAAAGCCAAGCAAGAAATCACTCTTTTCGAGTATGACTGTTTAGTGAGTGAAGATGTGCTTAAAGATCAGACTGCATCTTCACACATTCAAGCTATCTCTGTATCAGCCTATCAATATCTCAAGCAGCTTTGCTTAAGTAATGAGAATGAAAGAAATCTTCTTCAATTACGTCGTCGAAATGGTATGGAAGTTCTGCAAGTTCAAAACTATGCAGGAGTTATGTTTACGCCAGATAAAACGCAAATTGAAATCTTGCCTAAAATCGGAAAAGGCTTCACAGATGAAGGTAGTGACAACAACTATGATGACGCTTATGTGAAAGCTCGGCACACACTACTAGTAATGTTACGTGCGTTGAAAGGTTTCTCACATATTCAAACCTCGAATGCTAATATTACTCGCCAAAGAATGCCGTTGTTAGAGGTATTTATAGGCCAGTTCTTACAGTCGGTGAACACGCTCGTAAAACGTGGCTTAAGAAGCGACTATGTACGTAGGGAAGACAATTTAGGTTTCTTAAAGGGGAAGCTGAATGTAGGAAAACAAGTTAGGCATAACTCCATTAGTAAGCATAAATTTTACTGTGAGTACGATGAGTTCTTACTCGATCGTCCCGTAAACCGGTTAATGCATAGTGCTCTAAAACGAGTGAAAGGCTATACGCGGAGTGCAGAAAATCAGAAGTTGTTACAAGAGCTAGACTTTGTATTTAATGAAATACCAGAGAGTAAGGACTACAGCGTTGATTTTTCAAAAGTCAGGCTTGATAGAGGGATGAGTTACTACCAAATACCTTTAGACTGGTGTCGACTAATCTTAGAAGGCTTTTCTCCACAAACGATGAAAGGTGGTGCTAACGCAGCTTCTCTTTTATTCCCTATGGAGAAGGTATTTGAAGACTACGTTGCTAAAGTTTTAAAAGAACAACTAGCGGTCAGTCATCCTAAGCTCAGTGTTAGTACACAAGTTACTGGTGAGTACCTTGCCCGTTATGACGGTAGAAACAAATTCAGTTTACGCCCAGATTTGATTATTAAGGAAGGGAGCTCCAATCAAGTCGTGCTCGATACGAAGTGGAAGCTTCTCAATACCAAGTTAAGTAATTCAAATATCTCCCAATCGGATATTTACCAACTGTTTGCTTATGCAAAAAAATACCTTGCGGATGATGAAAGTGGTCAGGATGTGGTGCTGATTTACCCTAGCCAAGACAACTTTGATGAAGCACTGCATTTCCCCTTTGAGTTGGGAGGTGGGCATCAGCTTTGGGTCGTACCATTCGATATATCAGAGAAGAAACATACGGGCATCAGATGGCCACTAGATTTCAATTTTACCTCTAGAGCGGAAGTCTCTCAAAGGTCACCTAACTAATGTGGTTCCTTGAAGTCATTGAGGTATACTGATCTGCTCCAGTTAGACT
>NZ_JBFRPJ010000169.1:0-539 GCF_041471945.1 Vibrio sp. 10N.261.51.A4 | reverse complement strand
CCGATGTAATCGCCAGCACTGTTAGGATCTTCTTTTAGCTGAACCGCCAAGTTGTTTGACGTTAACGTACCTAGAGTATTGAACTCTGTTGGCTCGATACGGAACGACTCAACATCGTCACTCTCATGAGTAAACTGAATGACTTTGGTGTCACTGACCGCAGAGTTCGATGGATCAGAGCCATCGGCTAGATTCGTTTCAGATAGTGAGATTGGTGGAATGACATCTATGGTTGGGACATCGCCGTCCGTAATCGTAAGCGTCACTGTCGAGGTAAGAACGTCATCATCGCCATCGCTTGACGTCACAACGATATTTTTAACGATATCGCCAGCCGAGTGGTCTAAATCTCGGTTCGGCTCAAAGCGCACTTCCCCTTGAGTCGTAATAAACAGTGAGCCTTCGGTGAAGGTAAACTCTTGCTCGGTCGCATCATTCGGGTCTAGAGAGTAAGCGGTGCCGTCATAGGTAAATTGAGTCACGCTCGCGCCATCGGCACTCGCGGATGTTAATACATCGAAAACGGATGTCGTTGGCGT
>NZ_JBFRPJ010000168.1:0-1257 GCF_041471945.1 Vibrio sp. 10N.261.51.A4 | reverse complement strand
GCATACAGCGGGGCGAACTTCTCACTGACTTGGATGACCCACCTAGCCATGGTGGTACGTGATAGCTCGATACCCGACTGGGTAAACAGCGATTCTTGGCGATAAAGTGGCATCGCGTATTGGTATTTTCCAAGAATGATGTTGGTCAGCAAACTTTCTGTGGCGAAGCTTTTAGGGATGAGGCTCTGAGGGGATGGCTTCTGAACGATTCGGCTGCTGTCGCCTGTTTTCTCGCACTGGCGGCAAGCGTACTTAGGACGAACATATTCCAACACTTTGAGTACCGCTGGCGTGAACTCTAGCTTCTCGCTGCGGTCTTCCCCGATTTTATGCAGGCTATGATTGCAGCAAGCGCACTGCTTTTCATGGTCGTCTACATCAAGTTCGATAACCTCACGAGGCAAGGTCTTAGGCAGAGGTTTACGTTTACCGCGCTTTTTCGTTGTGGTCGTGGTTGTCACCTCAACCTCGTCTTCTTTAACGGCTTCACATTCCGCTTCGTTGAAGAGGTCACCTTGTGATTCATCGTAAGGCTTTAATGCCTCCGAGCGTTTCGCGAACTGACGGTCGAAGGCGAGTTTGAGTTGTTCAAGCAGCGATTGGCGCTCTTGTTTCCACTCATTTTTCTCCGACATCAGAGCAGCTACCATCGCTTGTAGCTCGGCAACATCTTGGCTTTCTGGGTCGATATTTGGCGTCTTTTTCATAGCATTGATTATACTAAAATCGTGCCGTTAACGCTTGGAGAATAAGGCTTTATTCTCGATTAACTCATTGTAAAATCGTTTATTTTGATGGGTTCGTGGCCGATAATTGTGAAGCCTGAAAGCAGTCTGTCAAGCTCAAATTGAGTGAGGGTAAACACCTGATTTTTCTCTTTTGAAGGCCACTTATACTTGGCTTTTTCAAGGCGTTTATACCAGAGGGCGAAGCCTGTTTTATCCCAGTACAACACTTTAATCTTATCGCGCTGTTTATTGGTAAACAGGAACAGCGCACCGCTGCCAAGAGGCAAGTCAGTATCATTTTCGATAATCGCTGCAAGGCCGTTGATGGACTTTCTAAAATCGACGCTTTCACGATAAAGGTAAATGTCTGAAGCGCTGAGCATACCTTTCATGACAACGCTCCAATGAGTTCAGCAAGATAGGTGGCTGGCGTGCCTTGAGGAATGCTCAGCTCCACATCATTGATGAGAAGTGTCATGTTCGTCGTAGCTATCTGGGCCTGATACTTGGTTGTCTTTTCAACGATTTC
>NZ_JBFRPJ010000167.1:0-1084 GCF_041471945.1 Vibrio sp. 10N.261.51.A4 | reverse complement strand
TTCAATACATTCAAGATCGATTTGATGATCAGATTTAGGTGTGATCATATACTGTTTTTTAACAGCAGATATTTAGCCATAATGAATGGATTAAGCCTTTTGGACCATATTTCAGTTATTCGAGACCCTCGCCAAGCTTGGAAAATAGAGCACACGCTAACCGACATTATCTTCTTAACAATTGCAGCAGTGATTGCTGGTGCTGAAGGTTGGGAGGATATTGAAGATTTTGGTGAAGATAACTTGGAATGGCTTAGGCAGTATGGTGATTTCAAACAAGGCATACCAGTACACGATACCATTGCCCGAGTTATCAATCTTATTTCCGCCAAGCAACTGCAACGATGCTTTACTGCGTGGATGAAAGACTGTCATGAGACGACAGAGGGTGAAGTGATTGCTATCGACGGCAAAACTCTCAGAGGCACATACAACAAAGACAAGCGTTGTGGTGCAATCCATATGGTTAGTGCCTTTAGTGCAGCAAACCAAGTTGTACTAGGACAAGTGAAGACTGCGGATAAAAGCAATGAAATAAAAGCGATCCCTGAACTGCTTGAAATGCTTTCCTTGCGAGGTTGTTTAGTGACTATTGATGCTATGGGATGCCAGAAGGATATAGCTGAAAAGATAGTCGCTCAAGATGCAGATTATCTCTTAGCGGTAAAAGGTAATCAAAAACGATTGGAGCAAGCGATTAGCCAAGTGTTTAATTCTAGTATGATTAATAGTTTTGAAGGTGATAAATACGTCACTCAAGAGAAAGGGCATGGTCGTACAGAAACGCGTTTGAGTATGGTTGTTCACAATACAGATTTCTTAGGCTATATAGCGTTTGATTGGGCTGAACTCTCCACAATTGGTATGGTCGTTTCAATTCGTCAAGAAGGTGATAAGCCAGCAGAAACAATGCAAATCAAGCACTACATAAGCTCAGCAAAACTAACGGCTAAAGCTTTACTAGAGAGCACGCGAGCACATTGGAGCATTGAAAATCAGATGCACTGGCGATTAGACGTTGGTTTTAAAGAAGATGAATGTCGGATACGTCGAGAGCAAGCCGGTGAGAATTTAGCAGTTATAA
>NZ_JBFRPJ010000166.1:0-375 GCF_041471945.1 Vibrio sp. 10N.261.51.A4 | reverse complement strand
TAATTACGCAACAAAGCCCCGTGAGAGAGGAACTTCATTTCCCAAGCTAATAACAGCAGTGCTGAGATAGTCTCTAGCGAAGCATTAACCTCCATTAACAAACTTACGGCGCACTCTTTTCCTGCCGTTGTTGATTTATTTTGTAGATTCGCTAGTACTACATTGCGAATCGCTAGCGTTATTTCTTTGAGCAATTGTTCCCCAGTGGTAAACCGAAATGCTCTGGGAAAATGCTTATGTTGGTTCCAATATAGCTTATACAATTTCTGTAAGTCATAGTATATTCGATTATGTTTAAAAGGTTGCCCCATAATTATCCCTCATCAATTCGTCACAAACTTGTCTCTGAGTTACTCCCAGGGCGGGAGCATACTT
>NZ_JBFRPJ010000165.1:0-217 GCF_041471945.1 Vibrio sp. 10N.261.51.A4 | reverse complement strand
GTAAGCGTGCCATGAACACCGCATTCTAATCCTTCAGCACGAAGAATAAGATCAACTCTCCAACCCAAAGGAGAGTTGAAATGGCAAAACGACGTACCAACCTAGAATGGCAATCACTGTTTGAGCAATATGAAAGCAGCAGTGTTACCCAACGCGCTTTTTGTGAAGAGCATGGACTGAGTTTATCCACGTTCTTTGCCAAACGGCGTCAACTCCA
>NZ_JBFRPJ010000164.1:0-2567 GCF_041471945.1 Vibrio sp. 10N.261.51.A4 | reverse complement strand
TCCAATTAGGAAACAAAGCCACTACAACCTCGGTAATTTTTTATCCGCAAGAAGTGAACTAAGCAAAGCAATACATCAATACAATAAAGCCGCAAAAATGAACCCAGATCACAAAAAAAGGGCTTACTGGCTGAAAGAAGTCGCTGGGTTATTATTCAGCGCAAGCAAGTATACAATTGCCTCCAAGTTCTATACAGCCGCTACCGACATCGAAGATACAGCAGAGAATGCAGTTTTACTGGCAGATAGCTTAATCTTCTGCGGACGTTTTGAGGAGGCATCTGATTTGCTCGACACCTACATTCCGAAACTTAAAGTAAGAAACTCTATCTGGTGCCTAAAAAATTGGACTCTTGATCTACTAGTGAATGATTTAGGCATAAAGAAACAACAAATCGGTAAAGTTGCCACTACTAAGTTCATCGAAAATGCTAACGAAGACGAAATCATAGAATACATAGCCAAGACAAATGCTATATGCCCAGAATGCTGGTATTCATTAGCTCAAAAGTTTGTTGATGCTCAAGACTACAATAGAGCATGCATTAGCTACTTGCTTTCAGCATTTTCAGATGAACGCTACAGAAATACGTGGATGAACGCATTACAATGTGCATACAACATAGAAGACCTAATTGCATTTTCTCATTTAATAGAAGTCATTGGTAATAAGTTTGGAAGTGAAGCTATTGGTGAGTTCTTCTCTAACATTCCTGTAGATACAAATGACGATTTTCATGAAAAATTAAGTGACGCTGCATTGCAGGCAATTCAGCACTGTGAAGACTATAACAATGAACAAAAAGATAACACGTATGAAATTAGGTTTGGAGATAGCAAGTCAGTGAATACAATTGCACTAGAACGTCATTGATGTAATGAATGAGCAAATTTGGTCACTAAGCTCGAGGCTCTGCTTTAACTCAAGTAATCAGTGAAAGACTAATTTAGCGAAGTCACTGACACGGCTTTGTCCAGAGTCTTCATAGACCTGACATTTTACTCGTGGCACTTTTCTCAAAAAGTGCCAGCTAACTCAGATCTGCTCCATTCCTTCTCACCGAAATAGTTTACTCGTCATATTGCAATCTAATCCCAATACCTCTAATTAAGTTATTGATTACTAATTGAACTGTGATTGTAAAGGCTGCATTATAGGAGTATCAAAATCGGCTAAAGGCCGTATGAAAAGCGTTAGCTAAATGGGGGGAATATGAACATTTTAGAAAGTTTTTTGGTTGGGACAGCTTCTACAATTGTTGGTGGTATTGTTTTAGCCGTATTCTTCTTTTGGTTGCGTGAAAAATGCTTTGGCGTTGCTGATGTAACGGGCAAGTGGCACTTCAATATGATTACGGAAAAAACAGCATACAACCCATATGAAGGTATGGAATTGCGTTACGTTTGTGTTGTTTGGCGAGAAGGTAATCACCTATACGGTTCTGTTGAAAAAATCTATGAAAAATCTAGTACAGGTGAACGTGAATACGTCGGAAAAAATCGTTCTCGGGGTAAATTGACTGGTGCATATGAGAAAAACTATTTTAGCAAAGACAGAGTTCATATTCATATTAGTGAACAAGGTACTGGTCGCGAGTCAACTAACTATTTCACATTGACAGTTGAAAAGCGGTTGGTTGGGTGGTAAATTCTGCTCGTTTGTCGCAGATCAAGAAGGGGCTTCTAGTTGGCAAAGAGAACCGTTTTAAAACTAGTGTATTTGTTATTGTCGCTCCCGATGATTGCTGTAGCGATCTTATGCTACTTGTTTAACTTTGGAAACGTGCGGCTTTATTACAAACAATGCATTAATGCCGCTCGTAAAAATAATAAAACGTATTCAAAAAGACTAATTCAATGCCTTTACTTTGGCGAAGATAAACGAGGTCAAAGCCATTTAGGTGTAGATTACATTGGGGTTTTTAGAGCAATTTTGTCTATTGCAAGAGGTCAACTCCAGGGAGCTAGTACTATTGAACAACAGTTTGTACGCACCGTTATTGGGCGCTATGAAAGAACTTTGAAAAGGAAGTTGCTTGAGCAATTACTTTCTCATTTAGTTTGTTTAAGGCTTACTAAGCTTCAAATTGCAGAGAGTTACCTGTCCATTGCTTTTTTCGGTACGCATATGCAAGGTGTGGTCTCGCTATGTGACCAATTAACCCCTAAATCTTATGATTTAAGTTTTTATGCTGGTGTTGTTGCAAGACTCAAGTACCCGCAACCGAAAAGGGAATCTCAAGCATGGGTTACAAAACATCTGAATCGAACAGAATGGATCATGCGCCAATATAATTCTGCTAACAAGCGTTTAAGGTTTCAAGATACTTATTCTAATCTAGATAGAGCACGTTAGACCCTGAACTCTAACGCGTTTATGTCCAGGACCTTGATAGGTTGAATAGCTTTTGTTCACCACTGGGAAGGGATTCTATTTGTGAGCACAAATAGGTCCCTTCGAGTCAATATTTTTATATTCACTACAAACCATTAATCACTTTTATATTTTACGGTCGTGTAATTTATGCGGGAACAATTGGGTATAAACCCAGGGCGGGATCGCACTT
>NZ_JBFRPJ010000163.1:0-356 GCF_041471945.1 Vibrio sp. 10N.261.51.A4 | reverse complement strand
CTGTAAAGCATCGCGCTCGCCTCAGCGCCATTTGGTGTGTTGGAGAATAGCCAATTTTTCCTGCCAATAACCAGCGGTTTAATTGCGCGTTCAGCGCGATTATTATCGATAGATAAGTGACCATCGTCGATATAACGAATGAGTTTAGGCCATTGCCCGAGCGTGTACTTTATTGCTTTACCTAGTGGGCTAGAGCCAATCACCTTCTGGGTCGTCATCCATTGGTAAAGCTCATCCAGTATCGGCTTGGCAAGCGCTTGACGCTCTGCTTTTCGCTCTTCGGCAGGCGCACCTTTTAAGCGTGATTCTATCCCGTAGAGTTTTTGGATTTTAGCCAGCGCCTTATCAGCCTTGCC
>NZ_JBFRPJ010000162.1:0-488 GCF_041471945.1 Vibrio sp. 10N.261.51.A4 | reverse complement strand
AAAATCGTTTACGACTTATTCCATGTTGTTGCTAAGTTCGGTCGTGAGGTAATGGATAGAGTCAGAGTCGACCAAGCCAACAAACTCAAGCAAGATAAAAAAGCGAGGCAATGGGTCAAGCGCTCACGCTGGGTGTTGTTGAAAAATAGAGGCAACTTAAATCCACGGCAAGACAGCTATCTTACAGAAATATTGAATATCAATAAGGACTTAATGACCACTTATATACTCGGGGCACAGCTCAAAGAGCTTTGGTATTGTGAATCAGAAGCACATGCTAAAGGGCTCTGGGAGGCGTGGTGGGCACAAGTACAAGAGAGTGGAATTAAGCCATTGAAAGAGTTCGCACGAAAACTGAGTCCTTATCTTCACGGTATTATCGCATCGGCAAGTTATCCGCTAAACACCTGCACCCTAGAAGGGATAAACAACAAGATAAAGCTAATCAAGCGAATGGGGTATGGGTATCGAGATACCGACTACTTCTT
>NZ_JBFRPJ010000161.1:0-350 GCF_041471945.1 Vibrio sp. 10N.261.51.A4 | reverse complement strand
AATAAGTCGTAAACGATTTTGGCGTTCGGGCAGTGCGCTTGAACTTCAAGGTCAAAAGCCGTATTCATGTCCATCGCGACCGCTTCGATATTATTGCCATGCTTGCCTAACAGCTCGAAGAACGGTCGTATGTCCTTGCGGCTACGGCCTAACCCTATCCAAATAACTTGGTGAGTCTTAGCGTCAGCGATGACCGTGGCATACCGATGTCCTTTAAAGATAGCGAACTCATCCATGACGAGTTGCCTTAGCCCCTCCCATTTCACTGACGGTACCACTTGGCGAAGTCGGCGTTTATCTATCTCTTTAATGGTGTGCCAATGTACGCTTGTTAACTGGGAGATATGCTT
>NZ_JBFRPJ010000160.1:0-2076 GCF_041471945.1 Vibrio sp. 10N.261.51.A4 | reverse complement strand
TTACGGGGTCACTTCAAAAACTCAGTTTTTGCGGCTTTTTAGTATCTGGCTTGCGAGTTTTAATACCAGCACTCACTTTCCGGCAAGCTATAAATCTTCACCAAAAACAAGCATACACAGTTGCTCGAACTCTTCTTCTTTACCTGAGAACAGATCATCAATCACAAGTGAACGTTTTTGACCTGACTGCATGCGCTTCTTCGCTTCTCGCATCACCATCACCAGAGTGTGCTCTTGTGGCAGGTTTGAATCATCAATGTTCCATTGATTGAATCGCTGAGAAAGAGCACTTTCACAAAGCAGTGGTTTAAACGACAACACTTCTTGCTTCAAGACAGAAAGCATATCTTTAAACGCTTGTTCCGTATTATTGGCATTGGAAGCGCGAGCGTTGGTTTGCTCTAGTTTTTCTAGTAGTGCCGAAGAGAGGTTGGTTTGCGTAATGTAACCCGCTTGTCTTGGGAATGAATCCGTCAAACGAACAGAAAAATCGACACGGTTAACCTGAGTGTTTGGAAAGTAGGTCAGTGACGTTAGGCAGTCGTGTGGAATCCAGACGCTTTGTCCTGGTTCAACGGCATACTCTTGTTTGCCTAACTTAATCAAAACCAAGCCACTTTGAACCGATACAAGGCTATGTTTAAGTACTTTCTTGCGTGGTGTGATCACCAAGTGTGAAAAGTAAGCCGATGTATATTCAATAGCGAAGTTCATAGATAGTACCTTAATTTTGGGGCGTCAAGATTACCGTTAATCTTAAAGAATGCCAACAATAACAGGGGATTTTCAATGTTTCTGGTCTGACCTTGTCAAAAGTATGGGCTCTGTAGCTGCGAGAAGTCAAAACAACGCGTAGAATGAGCCAGCTTTTTATTATATGAATTAAAAAATGACCTCTCCAACCGATCCATATGTTGATATTCGTCCTTACGGCGATGATGAAATTCCAGCGGCACTAAACCGTCTTATTAATGATGAAGAATTTATCAGTGCAATCTTGCACTACCGTTTTTCAAACCATGCGTCTTGGTTCAAAGCATTAATGAGCCCGATTTTGCGTGTGTACTTAAAAATGAAGTGGAGCAAGCTGACTAGCGTTGAATCCATTCAGATTGAAGTGAAAAAGTACTTACGCGACACGTTAGCGAAAACCACTAACGGTGTGACGTACACTGGTATCGAGTCACTGGATGCGAACCAAGCTTATCTGTTTGTATCAAACCATCGTGACATTGCTATGGATCCTGCGTTAGTAAATTACGCTCTGCATCAAAATAATCATCAGACTTGTCGTATCGCTATCGGAGACAACCTGTTGAAAAAGCCATGTGCGACTGAATTGATGCGTTTAAACAAGAGCTTCATCGTAAAGCGTTCTTTGAAAGGACCGCGTGAGATGATGAAAGCGCTAGGGCAGTTGTCTTCTTACATTAAGCACTCTCTAGAAACGGGCAACTCAATCTGGATCGCTCAAAAGGAAGGTCGTGCGAAAGACGGTAACGATTTTACTGAGCCAGCAATTTTGAAAATGTTCCACGTTGAAGGACGTAAGCAAAAAATTGCTTTCCCTGAATACGTGAAGTCATTGAAGATTGTTCCTGTGGCTATTTCTTATGAGAACGACCCATGTGACACGGCTAAAGCGATAGAGCTTTTCGAAAAAGACGTAAACGGCAGTTACGAAAAGGGTGAGTTTGAAGATATCGAAAGTATCATTCAAGGCATCATCGGTGATAAAGGACGCGTTCACGTTGGTTTCGGTCAGGTTATCGACCAAGATTTTGATACGCCTGAAGCGCTTGCTGAAGAGATCGATCGTCAGATCCACGATAACTACAAACTGTTCCCAGTAAACTTGCTGGCAGCAGAAAAAGAAGATGAGTCGATTACAGCGGCCGTTAAACAAGAGTTTGAAGCTAAACTGTCGAGCCTGCCACAAGGTGCGCGTCAGTACTTGATCGATAGCTACGCCAACCCAGTGAAGAACATTGGTTAACGAGCGTTAGTTAGCTTGCTAGTTGATTAGCAACTTGATTGAATTGAAAAAGGAGCCTTGGGCTAATGCCGATCAGTTAA
>NZ_JBFRPJ010000159.1:0-384 GCF_041471945.1 Vibrio sp. 10N.261.51.A4 | reverse complement strand
AGTGTGAGAAAAAACCGAGGGTTCCAATATGTTGACTAAAAATGTTATCGCTATCGACTTAGCAAAAAATGTTCTTCAAGCCTGCCATATCAGCATTCATGGTGAGCTAATGTCCAATAAACCTCTGAGTCGCCAGAAGATGAAAGAGTTCTTGGCAAAGGCTAAGCCTTCGATTGTCGCCATGGAAGGTTGTTGCGGTTGCCATTACTGGGGGCAATTAGCAGAAAAACTTGGGCATGAAGTCCGAATCATTAACCCTAAGAAGGTGAAAGGATACCTAGAAGGTCATAAAACGGATCATAATGATGCTCTCGCCATCGCTAACGCCGCTATACAAATTGGTATCAAGTACAGTCGTCCAAAGTCATTGGAACAACAAGCTAT
>NZ_JBFRPJ010000158.1:0-1769 GCF_041471945.1 Vibrio sp. 10N.261.51.A4 | reverse complement strand
CAAAGTGCGATCCCGCCCTGTACCCGCAGTGGTTTAACCTTTTAATTTGTAGCCAAATTAACTATTTCACTACACCACGTCACAGACTATTGTAATATTTACATCACACCGCCAAAAAGAAAGTAACACGATGATTTAAAAAGAAAATCAAACAAGACTCCATAATGATACCCTTCCTTATACCCTGTAATTACTAAGATGCATAATATACAGGGGAATAGCATATTAAATACCACTATTTTAGGAAGCTACACTCTAAAACTATTTATGGTTACTTTTGAAGGCAGAGAACTCCAAACAACTGGTGGAATGTGACCGTAACAATTTACTCGCTAAGTCGCAATGGGGCACATTGCGAGATAGAAAATGTTGTTGGTTCACCCTAAATTAGTGGCCAAATTCACTTAGCCACAACAACTTGCTTAATTATACATATATCCACTATCAGTAGACCTAAAATACCAACTTCGATTGGCTTAGGTAATGAAGGTAGTGACTTGGTTTAGGTGGCCAAGTCAGCTATCTTTCATATTGACGGACAATTTAACGCTGACATTTTGTGAGCCCCCGAAAAATAAGAGAGCAGATATATGCAAAGTAATTTCCTCAGTCACTTCATGTCCTTATTATCTATTACTAGCGATTACATCTACTTTAAGGATATGAATTATAGGTTCATATTGTGCAGTCAGAACTTTGCAGAGCTTGTCGGGAAAAACTCATGGAGGGAACTTCACGATAAAGATGACTTTGATCTGTTTCCTCATGAACATGCATTAATGTATCGTAAGGAAGATGAGAAAATAATCGAAGGTCGAATACAGAAAACAACCTCAATCGAACCTTATACAGATAATGAGGGAAATGAGGGCTGGGTATCTACCTGTAAATGGCCTCTTTACAAAGATGGAGGAAGTGAGTTGATAGGAATGTTCGGTATTAGTCGTGATATTACTGAGCAAGTAAAGCTTCAAAAACTTCTTGACCTTAAGGAAAAAGAATTAGTTGAGGCAAATATAAAATTAAAGGAGCTTAGCGAGATTGATCCTTTGACAGGGCTATATAATCGTCGTATTTATTCAGCATATTTAAAAAAAATTTCAGCCTTAGCAATGCGATCTGGTGAGCCCTTGTCACTTCTGATTATAGATATTGATAATTTCAAAAACTACAATGATAATTATGGTCATGCTGCGGGGGATACAACGCTAAAGATAATTTCTAGCCAATTAAGAAAAAATGTGTATAGAGATTCTGATCTACTAGTAAGGTATGGTGGAGAAGAGTTTGTGGCTGTATTGCCCAATACTAACCTCCGTGATGCAAAACATGTCGCAGAAAGAATAAGAAAAAATATACAAGCTGAAGCAATGACTCATGAATACTCTACCGATGCAGGTGTTGTCACGGTAAGTATTGGCATTTCTACTATCAAAGGAAAAGTTATTGATACCGATAACTTGTTTTTACAAGCTGACAATTCCCTTTATAAGGCTAAAACATCGGGAAGGAATAGGTGTGAAGCCTTTTGTTGTGGCTAAGTAATGTTGGCCACTAATTTATAGTTCCTAGGGCGCTTTGGGGCGAAAGCGATTTAGCTAATTACTATCACGTTAGGCTAAATAATCTCTTTAACTGATAGTGTAGTGGATTAGCAAATTTGGTTAGATAGTTAGAGTTCTAGGCATGAAAAAAAGTAAGTCAAATGATGCTTTAGTGAAGAGTTTGTTCAATCGGTCGAAACACACAATGGGGCAAAAGTAAGTTCA
>NZ_JBFRPJ010000157.1:0-210 GCF_041471945.1 Vibrio sp. 10N.261.51.A4 | reverse complement strand
GTGAGTCAAACAGAAACCATCTCATTCACTCATCAAAGTGACAATGTAGAGAAGTTCCGCCTAGAGCCAACCGAATTTAATACAGATAACTCACTCAAATCCGATGGTCTGCCAATTGATCTGAAAGAAGATCCGACAGGCTCAGGTAACTATGTTGGTTTTACAACTAGTGCCTCTAATGTAGAAACACAGATTTTCACATTAAGCTTT
>NZ_JBFRPJ010000156.1:0-6326 GCF_041471945.1 Vibrio sp. 10N.261.51.A4 | reverse complement strand
GCGTAGTGACGTGCTGGAGTATCGTACTCAACGTGAGAAGTTGCGATTGTGATACCGCGCTCACGCTCTTCTGGAGCGTTATCGATAGATGCGAAATCTTTAGCAACACCACCGTACACTTTTGCAAGTGTAGTACAGATAGCAGCAGTTAGAGTTGTTTTACCGTGGTCAACGTGGCCGATAGTACCAACGTTTACGTGCGGTTTCGTACGTTCAAATTTTTCTTTAGACATGGGGTGTCCCTCTAGGTACGGATTAGGTGGCTTAAAATAAGACCACGCAACCAAAAAAAATGGTTTTCTTTATTAAAGGAGAAGAAGCTTTAGACTGGTGCTAATACCCAGAGTCGAACTGGGGACCTCACCCTTACCAAGGGTGCGCTCTACCGACTGAGCTATATCAGCACACAAAATGAGTTGGAGCGTGCAGCGGGAATCGAACCCGCATCATCAGCTTGGAAGGCTGAGGTAATAGCCATTATACGATGCACGCAACACGTAACTCTGTTTGAGCTATTTAACCTTTAGAATATGGTGGAGGGAGACGGATTCGAACCATCGAAGGCAGTGCCGGCAGATTTACAGTCTGCTCCCTTTGGCCACTCGGGAACCCCTCCAAATTTTGAGCTTTCTCTCGCTTGCCTTATAGGAAGGAAGAAAGTGGTGCCGACTACCGGAATCGAACTGGTGACCTACTGATTACAAGTCAGTTGCTCTACCTACTGAGCTAAGTCGGCACAAGTGGGGCGCATTTTATTGAATGATTTTCCACCTTGCAATAGCAAATTGAAAAAAAGTGCAAAATTCTCTGAGCAAACTCCTACATACGGCTATTTAGCTCAAGGTTTACGTCTTTAACCCGCATCTAGTACAGGAAGATATTTTATTTATCTATCGCTTGATGTATTTTCCATGCACTTGTTTTGTTATCCACTATAGAGTTTTGTATGAGCCCATTTATGTCATTTGACCGCGAACGTTGGTCTGAGCTAAGGAATTTAGTTCCGATGACACTTTCTGAGAGCGACTTAAAAGAGCTTCAAGGCATCAATGAAAAGCTCACAATGGAAGAGGCAGTAGAGATCTATCTACCGTTATCTCGTCTATTGAACCTCTATGTGGCAGCCAGACAGAATAGAAACTCGGTACTCCACCAATTTCTAGATAAGAAAGAGAAAGCACCACCTTTTATCATCGGTATTGCGGGTAGCGTAGCCGTTGGCAAAAGTACCACTGCGCGTCTGCTTAAAGCCCTACTCTCTCGCTGGGAAAACCATCCAAAAGTTGAGCTAGTGACAACCGATGGCTTTTTATATCCGAATGAGGTGTTAAAAGAGAAAGGGTTGATGAGCAAAAAGGGCTTTCCGGAGTCTTACGATATCAAGCGTTTAGTGAACTTTGTTTCGGATGTAAAGGCATGCAAGAGAAATGTCACAGCCCCTGTTTACTCGCATCTTACGTACAACATTACTGATGACGTTAAGTGCGTCGACCTACCAGATGTGCTTATTATTGAAGGGCTTAATGTCTTACAAACCGGAATGAATTATCCACACGAACCACATCGCGTGTTTATTTCTGACTTCCTTGATTTCTCACTCTATGTTGACGCTGATAGCCAACAAATCAAAGAGTGGTACGTCAATCGTTTTATGAAATTCCGCGATGGTGCGTTTACTAAGCCTGGCTCTTACTTTAGTCATTACACTAAATTATCGAACCAAGCCGCATTGGATAAAGCAGAAGGTATCTGGAGTTCAATTAATGGCTTGAACCTAGAACAAAATATCCTTCCGACACGAGAAAGGGCTCACCTGATTCTACGTAAAGGCGCAGATCATATGGTTGAAGAAGTGTTACTAAGAAAATAGTAACGCCTTAGTCGCCTTTTCTTAGCGATATCTCGCCACCGATATAGCTCTCAACACCATTCTCAGTTTTGAGCAATACAGCGCCTTGTTCATCGATGCCTTGAACAACACCTTCAATTTCTCTAGGTCCAATGATCAGCCTAACATTGCGACCTAAGAAATTATCCAAGCGGTTCCAACGCTCTACAAAATTGGACATTCCTTTCAACTCATAGTCGACAAGCGATTTATCCCAAGCATTGATCAGAGCCTGCGCTAATTGATTACGGTCAGGCACCTTTCCATCACACACTTCTTTAAGGGAAGTCCATGGCTGGCCAATACCTGATGTTGTTGGATCCATGGATAAGTTTAGCCCTAAACCAATCACAATATGCGCAGCGCCACCCGATTGCCCAGAGAGCTCGACCAAGATACCTGCAAGCTTCTTATCATTGTGGTAGAGGTCGTTAGGCCATTTGAGCTTTACTCCTTCTACACCCATTTCTTCCAAAGCTTCAACAACAGCGACACCAACCACAAGGCTTAAGCCCATTGCGGCAGCCATCCCTGCGTCGAGTCTCCAATACATTGAAAGGTAGAGGTTTGCGCCGAATGGCGATACCCACTCTCGTCCACGGCGTCCACGACCCGCAGCTTGATATTCAGCAATACAGACAGAACCCGATTCGAGGGTGTTAGTACGCTCTAATAGGTGCTGGTTTGTAGAACCTATGATGGGAATGAGTTCAAGAGAAGCATCGCGACTAACTGCAGACAATTTTTCTTGGTCAAGCATATCCAAACGACTGGCTAGCTTGTAACCCTTGCCTTGTACTCGGTAGATATCTAAACCCCACTCTTGAATACCTTTAATGTGCTTACTGATAGCCGCTCGTGATACGCCAATCATTTCACCTAGGTCTTCACCTGAATGAAACTCACCGTCAGCAAGACATCTCAATAGTGCAAGCTTGGTACTGTGCTCTCTCATGCCAATGACTCCAAAGCCTTATCCAAGTTTGTCTCGCAGTCTCGTCCCATAAAGCGCACTTCATGTTCCAATCGAATATCGAATTTATTCAAAACGGACTGGCGCACTCGCTCTGCAAGCTTAATGATATCCACAGCAGAAGCCTCATCATAATTGATAATAACCAATGCTTGGTTGGGGTGAACCTGAGCGCCACCTTCTGTCACACCCTTGAACTGGCATTGATCAATCAGCCAGCCAGCAGCAACTTTGATCATGTCATTACTCTCATAACCAACCATATTTGGATATAGAGCTAACAAGCGATCAAAATGATCTTTGGTGATCACAGGGTTTTTGAAGAAGCTACCCGCATTCCCTTGTACTCTAGGGTCTGGCAGCTTACTTGAACGGATAGCACACACTTCATCAAATATAGTGCGAGGGGAGAGCGTATCGGCTGCTAGGCTTTTTAACGGGCCATAGTGATTGCATGGCTCCCACTCTTTCGGCAACGTTAAACCAATCGCAACAACAATCGCTTTATCGTAGAGAGCGTGTTTGAAAATAGAATCTCGGTAACCAAAGAGACACTCTTCTTTGCTTAATCGCTTAACTGTATAAGTATCCAGACACAGGATATCGACATACTCGCATACGTCTTGTAGCTCAACACCATACGCACCAATATTCTGAATCGGAGCAGAGCCGGAACAGCCGGGTATCATTGCTAGGTTTTCTAGACCACCCAGCTCTTTATCCACACTCCACTCAACCAAGCTTGGCCAATCCTCGCCACCACTCACATGCAGTAGGTGATGACTGTCCGTCTCGGCCAGCTCAATCCCGGCTAATTTATTCACGATGACCAGGCCAGCGAAGTGCTCAGTAAAAAGCATATTACTGCCCTTACCCAGTATTAACTTAGGCAAAGCTGACCATTTAGGGTCTTTGTAAAGCGAAATAAGTTCTTCGGTAGTGGTGACTTCAACCAACGCATCACACGTCTGATCGATGGAAAAAGTATGAACATTTTTTAAACTAGCATTGAGATGGAATTGCATGGCGATATTCAATTAACTTACACTGCGGTCATTCTACAGCAGATAAACCAATGGCGCAGTGACTGAATGAACAATGTCATCATTACTCAATTAGACCCAGTAAAGGTTCCCCTAGTTAAACGTTTCTATAAAGAACATTACCCAACGGGAAAAGCGAATAAGAGTGAACTGATCTATTCGTTATTGCTGAATAACGAACTGTGCGGTGTCGTGCGTTTTCGTACAATAGAAAATAATCGCTTACTTACCGGTATGGCGATATCAAAACAACATCGTGGTCAGCAATTAGGCTCCCAGCTTATGGATTATTGTGCGCAACATACGCTTACGGAAGATGATTACTGCTTTGCGTACGCTCATCTCACCAATTTTTACGCGCGACACAAATTCGTACAAGTAGACCCTAAAGATCTACCAAATGGTTTAAGAGTTTTATACGAGCGCTATTCGAATAGAGGAAAAGATCTCATTCCTATGCATTATCAGCAAAATTGTTAGAGAATGCCTCGATTATCTAGTATTTGGTGCTATCCCTTTGGTAAAATTAAAGGTTCGCAATTTTGCATATTTTTAAGGTAAAACAGTCAATATGATTGCCAGTAGGAATCCATTCATACAGTTGCCAACCATAGCGCAGAATCCTGACAAGTTTGAAGTACTACTATCAGCGCAAGAGTTTCGAACTCGCCTACTTGATGAAATATCTCGCGCAACGACTCGTATTAGTTTAGTCGCTTTGTATCTTGAAGATGATGAGGCTGGCCGTGAGATCCTAACTGCCTTATATGAAGCAAAGCAAAAGAATCCAGAATTAGACGTGAGCGTTTGTGTCGATTGGCACCGGGCGCAGCGTGGATTGATTGGCGCAGAGTCTTCTGAAGGCAATGCAGCCATGTATAAAGAGTTCGCAGAGAAATATCAACATTCTGTGCCTGTCTATGGCATTCCCGTTCGCGGCAAAGAAGTCTTTGGCGTATTGCACTTAAAAGGCTTTATCGTCGATGATAGCGTGATATACAGCGGTGCAAGCCTTAACAATATCTATCTGAATTACCATGACCGCTATCGCTTTGATCGTTACCATGTTTTAAACAATGCAGCTCTTGCTGACTCAATGTTTGCCTACGTACACGAACAGATGGTTGCGGACAGCGCTGTTTATGACCTGGCTGATAAGAACAAGCCTGCGACC
Organism: Vibrio sp. 10N.261.51.A4; assembly: GCF_041471945.1. NCBI lineage: Bacteria > Pseudomonadati > Pseudomonadota > Gammaproteobacteria > Vibrionales > Vibrionaceae > Vibrio > Vibrio sp. 10N.261.51.A4. Next base: position 1,248 of record NZ_JBFRPJ010000156.1, on the reverse strand, counting down.
AAAGAACTGAAACCAGCGATTCGTCAGTTTCGAGCATCATTGGCAAGGTCTCAGTATCAATTCGAAGGGCAAGAGGTTTCAGCAGAGCAAGTGGCTGTAACACCATTGGTTGGTATCGGTAAAAGACGTAACCGTCTGAATCAGGGAATCAACCAACTCGTCGCTCAAGCTAAAGATGAAATCTTCATCTGCACACCTTACTTCAACTTCCCACCTAGCCTAGCTAAAGAAGTGAAGAAAGCACTTAAGCGTGGCGTAAAGGTCAGCATTGTTGTTGGTGATAAGACAGCGAATGATTTCTTTATCTCACCAGAAGAAGAGTTTAAAACGATTGGTGGTTTGCCATACCTTTACGAACTGAACTTACGCCGTTTCGCTAAAGCGAATGAAGCTCATATTGCTAGCCGTAATCTATCAATTCGACTTTGGCAACACGATTCCAATAGCTTCCACCTAAAGGGCATTTGGGTAGATAAGCGCTACATGCTACTAACAGGTAATAATCTAAATCCACGCGCATGGAAGTTGGATCTAGAGAACGGTATCTTTATCCAAGATAACTACCATCACCTAACAGACAAGTTTCAGGCTGAAGTGGATAACATCCTTCAACACACTCAGCTTATCTGTACTTATAAGCAGTTAGACAAGGTAGAGAGCTACCCGATGGAAGTTCAGAAGTTGATTCGTAAGATCACTCGTGTGAAAGCCGATAGGGTGCTTAAGCAAATACTGTAGTCGATGTATTAGAGACACTATTTATCAACGCCTAGCAAACGCTAGGCGTTTTTGTATCTACGAGATAGCTATTTAGGTTTGTTTGATGGTCTTTCGAATCAACATCTCTATTTATGCATAGTGAGTGTGATAGCTTGAAGTGTTAAGCATCCTACCTTTTCCTTAGTCAGTCTCAGGGTTCCAGATACGTGTATCAGGTATGGTTTAGATAGCAGCTAAACGAGTACCAATACGAACATAATCGACAATTACCCTTTACGTATTCAAGCAATAAAGTCTCACTCCTTAGGGCGAAGTACGTACGCGATAGAGAATTTCACATAGTAAAACAATCAGATTAGTGCTCTGCTCTATTTAGCTTAAGAGTTAGAAGTGACCACCTATATTCCCAAGCAGCACCTCCCGATATATAGAGAAGTACTTCATAGCTAGCGATAAGGATCTACTACTAAAACCCAAAACACATACGCAGGAAACGACGAAAGCCTAGCAGGGCAAGATCATGAAAAA
>NZ_JBFRPJ010000155.1:0-426 GCF_041471945.1 Vibrio sp. 10N.261.51.A4 | reverse complement strand
GTGAAGACAAATAAGTGTATGGCAACTAACCAAGGTTTTTGGTTGTCATTAAGAAGGGTTAATTCTCAATGACTGTTTGCCGGACTCAATTGTGATTCAAACAAGTTTGAATCGAATACAAGACACTTGAATGTGTTTGTTGTGTTTATACCGTTCTTATTAAATAAGAGCAGATAAACATTGAGAACTTTTAAATTTGATTAACATGACTCGTAAGTCAGTTAATCAGTCAGCTTTCCAAATTGTTAAAGAGCTTGATTCAATAAAATGAACCATTTTTAAAAACACTTAAATAAATGTGCTTAAAGATGGTATCCCGTAGGGGAGTCGAACCCCTGTTACCGCCGTGAAAGGGCGGTGTCCTAGGCCTCTAGACGAACGGGACATAGGTTACTCTTAACTGTTTAAACATATCAATCTGTGTGG
>NZ_JBFRPJ010000154.1:0-593 GCF_041471945.1 Vibrio sp. 10N.261.51.A4 | reverse complement strand
ACGTCAACGGTCACTCTGACGATTACTGATGGTGATATTCCAACCATCGAATCCGTACCAAGCGTGACGCTATCAGAAACACAGCTTGCCGATGGCTCGACACCAAGCGGCAGTGCGGTGAGTCAAACCGAGACTATCTCGTTTACCAACCAAAGTGATGATGTTGAGAAGTTCCGAATCGAACCAACTGAGTTCAATGTGGGTGGTGCGTTAACGTCGAACAACATTGCGGTTGAGCTTAAAGAAGACCCAGCAGACTCAGGCATCTATGTCGGGTTTATTGATGACGGTGGAACGGACGTTCCTGTCTTCAGCTTAAGCTTCTCAGGTACCACGTTGGGTGAATACACCTTCACGTTGCTTGAGGCGTTAGACCATGCCGATGGCTTAGATAGTAACGAACTGACCTTCGACTTACCAGTTTATGCGGTGGACTCAGATGGTGATGATTCATTAATGACTCCGTTGTCGGTGACCATTGGTGATGACGCCCAAATCATGGCGAACGGTACGCTCGGTATTACCGAGCCGAATTTAGCTGACGGGACGGTGACCACCAATACGATTGATGTTATGACAGCGCAAAGTGCCGA
>NZ_JBFRPJ010000153.1:0-511 GCF_041471945.1 Vibrio sp. 10N.261.51.A4 | reverse complement strand
TACCGTTCGCCATGATTTGGGCGTCATCACCAATGGTCACCGACAACGGAGTCATTAATGAATCATCACCATCAGAATCGACGGCATAGACTGGTAAATCGAAGATCAGATCATTATTGTCGAGACCATCTGCATGGTCTAATGCTTCAAGTAGCGTGAAGGTGTATTCGCCTAACGTAGTACCTGAGAAGCTTAAGCTGAAGACAGGAACGTCCGTTCCACCGTCATCAATAAAGCCGGTATAGATGCCTGAGTCTGCTGGGTCTTCTTTAAGCTCAACCGCAATGTTGTTCGACGTTAACGCACCACCCACATTGAACTCAGTTGGTTCGATTCGGAGCTTCTCAACATCATCACTTTGGTTGGTAAACGAGATAGTCTCGGTTTGGCTCACCGCACTGCCGCTTGGTGTCGAGCCATCGGCAAGTTGTGTTTCTGATAGCGTCACGCTTGGTACGGATTCGATGGTTGGAATATCGCCATCAGTAATGGTCAGAGTGACCGTTGACGT
>NZ_JBFRPJ010000152.1:0-1340 GCF_041471945.1 Vibrio sp. 10N.261.51.A4 | reverse complement strand
CAATGCCGTTCGGATAAGCATTACTGTTTGAATCTAAACGGATATTTAGCTGGAACAAAGAGGATTGAACGTGGAAACGTTCGGTCCTTTCTTTTATCTGGGAGAATGAAGTGACTGATACTTTCCCTCATTCTTTTAAGTTTTACTGGTAGAGTTCCGTCTGGACATAAAGCTAGCCAACGTAACTGCGCATCAATAAGGTTAATCGCGGCCGTAAAACTGACCCTAGTCGCTCGAACCCCTGCTTCTGAAGCTATCTTAACCATCTCTAATCGCACTAGGTTATAAGCAAGTAAGACACCCCAAAGCTCTTGCCTCACACCGACAGAAAAACGACTTCGTAAAGTGACGTGACTTTGCAGTTGAGTCTGTTTAATTTCACCATAACCTTCTTCTATCTCCCAACGTTGCCAATAAATACGCAGCAGGCTTTCTAGTGAGTATTTGCTAGGGTCTGTAAGTGAAGTAATAAAACCTTTTATCTCACCTTTTGGTTCTTGATATAGGACTAATCTAGCTTCCCAACGCTCGGGTAAATTAGGATTCTGCCGCTGGGCCTGAGGAGAGATGGGCATTGAGATAAGCATGTCATTTTCTGCATATTTCTCCAATACTTCATAGCGTAGTTTACGTTTTGCAGGCATTAACCAATGAGCATTTTCCGCACTCTCTTGCCATGACAACAAAAGGTCTGCGGAGAAATAACAACGATCAAATAAAGTCAATGAGTGCGCTGGGATATCATTGAATAAACGTTTAGCTAAGGTCGTTTCACCGACATGACAACCATCAAAAGCTGCCCCCATAATCATTCGAGTTTCCGTTGACATCAAAGCAACTAAACGAAGTTGAGGATAAGGTTTCAGTTTTTTAGAGATGAACCCAAATTCTTCGGCGTTCTCTGGTGAATCTTGGCACCTAAATGTTGTTCCATCCACAGCAAGAACGTTAAGCCCTAAGTCTCTGTCTTGTTGAATGATATCTTCGCGCCAAGCCTTGACTGTTGTGTGAAAAAGAGCCGCTAATGGACTCTCGTCTAGACGTCGACGTGAATCGGTGAGGACACTAGGCGCAACACGAGACCAACTATCCTCAGGTTTTGGTTGAAGGGCAATGTCTAATGAACTGCATACCTCTTTGATAGACATGTTGCGTTGCAACCCCATCCAAATAACTAGCCAGACAGCTTGCTGAGCGGGAAGTCGACGTCGTCTTATGCTCGCTTTATTTGTTTCAAGAAGAGCTTGTTCTATCCATTCTAGTTGAATGGCGTTGACGACAGATTCGTAATTATCCGTATCCTCAATAGTCTCGTGCGCCATTGCTAATTCTTGTTCAAG
>NZ_JBFRPJ010000151.1:0-12715 GCF_041471945.1 Vibrio sp. 10N.261.51.A4 | reverse complement strand
AGTGCGATCCCGCCCTGGAGTTACTCCGTAGTGCTCAACTTGCAGGTCGTAGCCAACAAAAGGCTACACAGGCCTTGCAAATGCCAACATACTGCCACGAGCTCTGTGATGCCATACTTAGCGGCTCATATAGCCCTGAGCCCTACCAACACTTCGCCATTACCGAACCTAAACTCAGAGAGATTTATGCCCCTTCATTCAAAGACCGAATTGCTCAAATGTGGGTGTGTAGTCATTTAACCCCGCTAATGGAAAAGCGTTTTATTGACGACACTTACGCAAACCGTAAAGGGAAAGGAACCTACGCGGCTATAGAAAAAAGCCAAAAATTAATGAGGCAACCAAAGCACCAATGGGCAATGTCGTTGGACATATACAGCTATTTTAACCAGATAGATAAATCCCTTCTACTCAATAAAATAGAGCAGCTTATTGCCAATGCTACCATTAACCCACTTAAACAGCGTTGCCTTATTGAAGTAACCAAGCAAATTATTACTCACGATACCGCACGTGAAGCTCTTACCCGAACCGGGGATCAGTCTCTTTTGCACGCCATTCCTAAACATAAACGCCTCATTCACAGCCCAATAGGAACAGGCCTGCCGATAGGTAGCGTTACGAGCCAATTAATGGGTAATTATTACCTCAATGACCTAGACCACTTTATTAAACACGAGTTAAAAGTGAAAGGTTACGTTCGTTATATGGATGACCTATTTTTACTTGCCGGCTCTTCAAGCACCTTGCAAAGCTGGCAACAAGAAATTAAGTGTTACCTCATAGAACAATTAAAGCTTAAACTACACCCAACAAAGGTTCACCTTGACAAAATAACGCATGGCTTTGACTATTTGGGGTATCGTATTTATGGGCACCATAAAACTATACGTCAGTCTACAGTTCAGTCACTCAAGCAACGACTCTGTTATTTTCGCTCTCTCCTGATGCCACATATGACTTTACCAAATGCGACACCACCAGAACGTGGCCAATGGCAACGATGGGACAGAGCGGGCAACACGCCTCCATTAGGGCTCCCTTTATATCGCGCAATGCTAAGCACTATTAATAGTTATTACGGCTTATTGAGCCATGCTAACCACTGTAGATTACGTAAATCGCTCTATCACAATCATTTCGGCGAGTTAAAAACGCTCTTTATTCCTGCCAATGCATACTATACGAGCGTTAAGCTCCGTTCTTGTCATTTTTGATAAGGCGACAACACTGAGTATATGTCAGCCTGATACGCACGAGACGTAGTTCTGATTGGATGGGTTGTTGCTGTTGACGTTGCCATAGTTGAGGTTCACGTTGTAGTAGTTGGAACCATTAGCCGTCGACGACCAGTAGTTGTTGTTGGTCGCCCAACCCTTCACGTTTGCACTTATTGTTTATACGGAGTGTTGCCTTTCGACTTGCCCCCCTTTATTACCTCTAATAAGGCCATAAGTGCCGATAACATACCAGGGCCCGCTCACCAATGCCGTAACAAAGGTGTTCTCTAGGCGCAGCAACGCTGCTATGTTCCCTGTTTTTAGCGTATCGCCTTATCAAAAACATTACTAAGGCTACCGTTCAGTCCAACGAATAACATCAAACAGCAACCTACCCTCTGGGTTAGATGTGTCCGGTGTGCATTCGTCTAGCTGGTGTACTAACCACTGTGGCATCCAAACTTTAGCGAAGCTGTTATCTATTTTTAGTCTAGGATTTAAGTCAGACCGTTCATGTACAGGTAAGTCGTTTTTGTGCGATAGATACCACTCTTCCCAATTAGACATATCGGCATAAAAACCAATGCTGATGATACCTTTTCGTCAGGAAACACCCCTACTTTTGCAAGGCTGCTTACAGGTAACCCGCCCGATAGAACACATTGTGACCCGAGTTTTTTAACCACTTTAGCTGACACCTTTAAAACAGGCAAAGAGGGGGGAGTGACCACCCACTGCTGCCATGCGAACAGCGCTTGATCATAAAAACGAACAAACATGCCTTCATGTATGCCGATAATTTTACCTTGTTGCTGACTAAGCTTGAGTTTTGTTTCAATATCCATATTAATCCTTACTGAGTTTAGAAAATAAACCGCTACCCTCTATAAAAAGAAAAAACGGCCCTGCGGGCCGCAAACTCTGAACGTTGAACCCTAAGAACCTGATACGCACGAGACGTAGTACTGACGGGATGGGTAGCTGCTGCCGACGCCGCCATAGGTGAGGCCCACGCTGTAGTAGTAGCCGGAACCATTAGCCGTCGACGACCAGTAGAAGTAGCCGGTCGCCCAACCCTTCGCGGTGTACATGTGACCAAAGTTATTAAAAAGACTCGTCAACTCATCTATATTTGCTAAAGCCCAATCATCTCTCCCGTTAAGCTCAAGTGTATTATAATGTTCACAAAGGCTATGTGCTTCAGTAACACTAAAAATTGCAAACGATCCTGAAGGACCATAAGGGATATTGTCAACATGACTACCGTAGTAATTACCACTATAGCCAACAGCGTTTAAAAAGCTCTCACTTGGAGTACCGGTAAACAACTTTCCATCGCTTTCCGCAATTTTAACACAGGCACCCGCGGCGTTTTGTTGATCATCATCCCCAACTTGGCCACCACACAAATAGGCATGAAAGGTAACTTGGCTAATCGCATTAGTCTGTGTATTGGTTGTTGTGGTGTAAGATGACGCCACATCAAAGGTCATGGTCGTTGTTGGGGTTTGATAGTTTGTATCCCACTTTACCCGCACTTTTTGCTCACCTGATTCATCGGTTTGAGTCGTTTCCGCTTCAAGGATAGGAGTAACCATTTCTGCGGTGTCTGGGTGCTGTTCTGTACTTACCACTGAAATGACTGAGTAACCTTCTACTGGGTTGCTATTTTGATCGGTCAAGGTCGCAGTAACCTGGCCACCTTCCACTGACGTATAAGGTACCGTGTCAATCGTTGCTTCTGATGACACTGCAGCCGTCTTTTCATCACCAATAAACTTAACTTCATAGTCTTGAGTAATGCCACCCACATCAAGGGTTAATGTGACGGTTTCCGCTTTTAAACTGGTTAAGCGAAACTCGGCAATACCATAGCTGTCTGTGGTAACGTTATCGCTGTCCAATGTCACATTTGGGCTAGAGACAGAAGCCGTCACAAGGGTATCTGGTCTTACTTCTTGACCGAGTTTTAACTCAACAAATACAGAACCAACATCAACTCCATCCGCGACAACTTCCGTGCTTGAGGTAGGCAATACAGTAATTAAACCTTGCTTAACACATGTCACATAATAAGCCGATGTTGGATCGACATCGCCTGTAAGGGTGCTGCCATCTTTAAGATCCACCCACTTAACCAGATCTGCTCCGTCATCATAAGCGAGGTATTGCGCTTTAACAGGCCAGTTATGTAACGCCTGAACATCGGTATCAGTGGCCATCAGCTTAAGTTGATCAAACGTCGGCACTGAACCACCGATGGTGTCGCAGTATGCTACGGCCGACGGATAACGAAAACCAGCCATATCAATCGCTGGGCTGTAGCCATCATCGTTCAGTTTTATATCATAAGGCGAGCCTTGCCCGGCTGCATCAAGTGCGGTGGGTGGTCCAATATAGAGATCCAACAAATGAGAAATGTCGTCCCATTTTGATGACTGATTAGGATCGGTCACTTCAACACGAATCAAACCCATGTCATACACTCCATTATGATCACTAACCGCAAAACTAATATAGTGGTAACCTGGTTGTGACGCTTGAAAGACGATCGTTTTATTCTGAGTGTCCAGTGGATCTTTAGGTACCGCTTTTGCGTTAAACGATTCAACATACACCAATTGATAATCATCACTATCGTCCGAGGAAACAAAGCCGCTGATGTCGATTTCTTCATCGGTCAATACGTTGACAACAACTGGATATACAATATTATCGTCAATCGTAAAACCTTGGTTAGCTTCGTAGCCCACCGCAACATCTAAAACCCCCATCAGCACAAGGCCATTAACCGAGTCTTCTAACGTATAAAGAACACGGTCAATGCCGGTAAAACCTGACGGCGGGGTATAATCCATAGTCTGGTCATCTGTACTATTTATTTGAACTGAGCTCGAGCGACCGTACGGTAGTGTAAGCTCCGTTAATACAAACTCGTCACCTAACGTAAAGCCGACTTTCTCCAATTCGTCCTTCAGTAAAACACTCACATCTTCATTAATCAGTGTTGTTGCACTTACTGGAACCAGTTCGGTTGAGCTAGGATTACTACTTACCGCAATGCGCGTAACCGCAGAACTCGAACCTTCTGAGCTACTACTATCACTCATTGGCGCTTCAGCCATACGGCTCATTGGCGACAATGTTTTAGGAGTCACATGATATCGATAGTCACACACCTTGGTATCAAAGGCCTGAATTACAAACCCTGTTTCCGTCATACTTTCTACTTGGCAGCTATCATCATTAGACAAGACCTCGACTTCACTCAGCGCAAAGCCACCACCCGTTGATGAAAATACCTTTGACGACAGGTCAACCTCGAACGATTCAGCATAGCCAGTCGAGTAGGTAGCATTTTGAGCGGAAAGCGTCGCGCTTTGAGTATTAGGGGAAACACTTGCTGAGCTTCCGGCACTTCCTTCACTGCCCTCTCCACCACACCCAAAAAGGGTAAGCGTAGTAGCGACGACAAAACCCAGGGGAATGCTTCCTCCTGGCTTATTGCTTAAAAGGTTCATATTACTTCTCTTTACTTTTTATTGATTTCAAAATTGATTTTATGATTTGTATTTAATGTTGTATTGGGCATTTACACTTTGCTGATAACAGTGATGCCATGTAGGCTAAAATTAGCACTGAACATGGGTAATGAATGCTGATCGTCCATGATTAGCATTCATCATTGAAGGCCTATAATTATGTCTATTTTCAGCGTTCCTATTACTGAATAGGCAGTTGCATCTCTTTAGAGTATTTTTTATCGTAAGATGTTACGGTTACATTAAGTTGTTCACTTTGCGTATATTCCGCAAGAGAAAACGTTTTATCCCGACCAGATACAACAGTGAACTTTTGTTTGCATTGCGTATTATTTTCTGTTGTACATGAGTTAACATAAACATCAATTAGCGTATTACTATTATTATCGATGCGTAAATTCTCGCCCTGATTGTAAATCTTATAATCAAAACTTGGCTTTGTCGTAGGCAGAATATAAACCGGTGAAAAACCATAGTTTATCTCGACACCGTGAATTTTCTCTCCCTCTTCTTTATAACGACTAGGAGTAAATGGCAGCATAAACATCAAATCTTTGCTGTTATCGCAAGACGTGTTGTGACATAAGCTACGAACACCCACGTCTTTCTCTTCACCAGGTCTTAAAACTAATCTTGGGTGCGTAAGAGATATTTTCCAATCATCTAGATTGTTTCTTGTATAACTATTACGAACGATTTTGTCGCCATCAATAAACTGAATTTCTTGTACTTTTCCATTAACAAAAATCGGGTGAGACTCATCATTAATAAGTGTCACGACACCATTGCCCTTTTTATCCGCGACGACAATCATCTTGTCGACATTAAAAGCATTGGCAGCAGTAGAAGTCATTGCTGAACAAATTGCGAATACTGTTAATAGATTATATTTAATTTTCATATTTCTCTCTACTAAAAATAATAAATTTTAGGATACTACTCGTCTATTTTGCTCAGCGCGTATATAACACCAAGCGCGAAAAGAATGAGTACATACATGTTTAAAATATTTGGTCCGATCATTACTCCGCTCTCTTATATTTGACCTTCATGCATATAATTTAGGTATTAATTAGCATATTTGCGAGCCCAAACGATAAAAGGTGAGTAGCTCGATTGGTGAGCAGTATCGCGCATTCGGATTTAAAGGTATTGGCCACTCTTGAATTTCAAAAACGCAAGATGCGAGATAGCTAAACAAGTGTAGATATCATTTACATTGGCGAGATACTCTCTGCTACAAACAAAGAAACACTGCCAAAAAATTGGCAGTGTTTCTGTTTCAAGGAAGGCAACTTAATCTAAACAGCTAACTTTCGGGTAAAGTATTTTCTCTTCAGGGTAAATCAAATTCAAATCACGATTATTAAGATTTGGATTTGCTTCGACTAATTCATCAAGTGAGCTATCAAATGCTCTTGCAATTCGGTGCAAATAGTCGCCAGGAACCACTCGGTATTCAACTAAACGCTGCTGACACGATGGCGCCTTCTTAATTGGGACAATAGACGCCAATTGGGTTTTCGGCCTTGATACTTGGGTCGACTCTTCAACAAGCTGGTCAACATTGGGCCTTGGGTTAATATCTGAAAGGCCTTCTGCGGCTTCATTGCTTGAAAAACGATAAACCAACAGTGCATTAAATGCGTATAGATCGTCTTGTTGACGAGCTAAATCAAAGACGCCTTGGTAACCAAGGTCGGCGCTCCAATTTTTACTCAATTGGTATTTAAGACCAAGCGATGCCGTAAAATTGGTGTCGTCACTAGAAAACGCGCCCCCGACTCCTGCATACAAGGAGGCAAATTCACTGACGGGTAGCAATAAGTCGGTTTCAACCATTACCGCACGTAAACTATCTATTTCCGAATCAGAAAAAGCAGAATAATCAGCATAGCCAAGTTCAAATAGTACGTTTTCACTAATGTTATATCCAACCGCCGCCTTATAACCAAGTGCTTCAGTCTGTCCCATGTTGTCATCAAATGCAGAAAACGTCATGCCACCACTCATCTGGATAGGCAGCTCCTCTGCTGATACACTTATGGATAAGAACACAGCGATAATCGATGACATTAAGTTCATTTTTTTCATCTTAAATACCAGGCTCCAACATGATCGTTACTTCATCAAAATAATCTCCGGAAACAGCAGAACTGCCCTCAATATCGTAATCAAAGTCTAAAGTAAAGTTAATACTTGTTTGCACTCCAGCTCCTTCTGAAATAGCCGTTGTTTGATACATTAATTGTCCTTCATCAACTAAGTTACCAGAGCTGCACTGATCGCAATGAATGCTGTAAGGAATAACCACACCAGGGTTACTTGAATTAACCAATTCGTATGACTGTAAGGGCATTGTTAAAACAATTCCGTCATTAAAATAGCCGTTCGCTGTAATATCAAATGACGTTGTCGATGTTATTCTTTTGCCAATTGTGTCGTAGACTGGCGTCATGACACCATCTCCACTTACAAAAACACTGTCGAGTTGAACAGGCTGATAATCAAATGAAAACAACATCACTTCATTGATGTTGCGATAAGTCATAATGCCGTCATTTTCATAGTAGTAACGAATATTTACCGGCACTGAAGCTGAATATTGCCCCTCTGGTAGCCCACTTAATGCCGACACTATTTCACTTTCGTTAATATCGAAAATAGGTCTCAGGAAAATAAATGGGCTCGATTTTTGTTTATTAATTAATCGAACAGACGAAACACAGTTTGGACCTTCAACAGTCACAATCGGTAGTGACACTTCATCAAATGAGCACCCACCACCTACCGTATTCGCTGACTGGGCAAATTCAATTCCAGTAGTATTGTATTGAACGCCCGATATATCGATCGATATTGACGGTGAAGTATTCCCATTTCCCCCAATTAAAGTCATCTCTGTTGGAGGTGTACCCGAAAATGTCGCGGCCGCCCAAGCTTCTGAAGCCTGCAACATAGGAGGAGTTTCCCACGTACTTGGCAGCATTTTACCATTGTAACGTGTCACATTGTCCCAACGAACACCACCAGCCTTCACTTCCGCGCGAACTTCAAACGCAGCTTGAGCCATGCTTGTCGTCATTAATGCAATAAACGCTACAATATATAGGATAGGTCTAGGCATTATATTTTACCTCTCGTCACCATTTCTTTCTTTGAATAGCTTCTGTCGTGAGATGTCACGGTAATGGTCAACTCGTTATTTCGCATAGTTTCGGTTAAAGGGAACGTCTTATTCCTTCCCGATACAACCGTAAATTTTTGTTTGCATTGGGCTTTGTTTTCAGCAACACATGCATCTACAAAAAAATTGAGCATGGTATTACTTTTATTTTCGACTCTAAGGCTATCACCGTTGTTGGTTAATTCGTAAGAATAATTCGGTTGTGTTGTAGGAATAATATAAACAGGTGCGAATCCGTAATTAATTTCCACACCACTCACTACTTCACCAGGTCTGTATTTACTTGGAGAAAAAGACAGCATAAACATCAAATCTTTTGAATTATCGCATGCAGCGTTGTGGCATAAACTACGTATGCCAATGTCTTTCTCTTCACCAGGGTTCAAAACTACCTTCTGGTGCGTTAATGACACCTTCCAATCGTTTAAGTTGTCTCTTGTATATTGTTTTTTTTCTACCTGTTCTCCATCAATAATATTTATTTCATCCACCTTTGCTTGGATAAAAATTGGGTGAGACTCGTCGTTGGTTAACGTAACGATACCGTTCCCTTTATCATCAGAGACAATAACCATTTTATCTACCGTAAAAGCTTGTACACTTATAGATAACAATATAGCAGTGAGTGATACTAAATTTAGTAGAACTTTATTGGATTTCATTTCCCACTCCTTAATTAACTTGTGCGACTGGGTATGTAATGGCGTTGGTGCGATAAAGTCGCTTTGCCAACAGTTTTAACTGATCGATATCTCTTTTATGAAGCGCTATTGTTTCCGCCATGTTTATAGATTCATGCGCTATATAAATTGCCTTAAACGAACCCACTTCTTTCTGAATAATTCGATAACCGTGTGACTCGAGCTTTTTAAGCGCTTTATTCAGTTCAATCGAGCTTTCGTATGCACCTAAATACATCGCTTGTAGTCGTTCATCTGCATCAATCAAATCTATCTGCTTTTCTTGAGCTATTGGCAAACAATAGTTTTGACCAAAGTTCATCTGATTTGTTGAAGTAAATTCATAAGGCAGTAAGCATTGGCTTTCTTTCGCTGACAATTCAAAGTTCATGCCTTCCAATACGGTTACTCTATAAACACCGTCGGCCATTTCATTGACTTCAATACAACCTTCTCCATGACACTCCACTTCTGTAATCGGCTGTTCTGATATGTCATTAAAGGCGCTGACAAACGAAACGACGCGACTAACTCTTGGCTCAATAGAAGCAACCGTACCTGGGTGTGTAAACACGGTTACGTTACTATCACCAGAGTTGTAAAGATCAACGCTCTCTGAATCAAATTTCGCACGATATTGACTATAGTCTTCCAAAGGCACAATTGTTTCATCGTTATATACGATGAACTTACTGTTGTTTCGCCCTTCTTTTTTAAGAGAGAAGTAACCTTTTTCATCAAACGTCTGCTCTGTATTCTGCGACTGATGAATATCGACAAGCGTATAAGACATTGCCGCTTTATCGGTAATATAAACGCCGTCTGTCGTCACGATTTGAGTGCTAGACAAGCCAGCATTGATACCACTCGTGCCATTGGTGGACGTATGGGCGGAGGCATTCATTCGAGCGTATTTAGTCGTGCCACTGGTCGCCAATAACGCATCTTGATACATATCATCCTGTTGTCGATCGTAGGTGTTACTCACCTCAAGCGACGTATTAAAGGAGTCTGAGTCAATTAACTGATTTCGTCTTACTGTTGTTTTAAATTGATTAATGTCATCACTATCACTCGTCAGGCCCATGATAGTTTCTACTGTGTCTGACAACGGGACACTCCATAACAAATTAACTGATATGTCGTCCGTCGCCTCAGAGTAATCGACGTTAATATTAACTCGCGAATCTAAAACTGTGGGCGTGCTGTAACCAACGGAAATAAACTGCTGTTCCTGTTCATCCGAGTTACCTAAATTGTCTAACTGCTTGTCGTTATTAAGCGAGTAAACCGCATACATAGATTGTCCACCGCGGAAGCTGTACGAAGAATTCAACGATAGACGTGAATAATCGGCATATCCGTACATATAAGAAGCAACTGGATCACCAAGTTCATTATCGAGAGACTCATAAGATAGACTTAAATAAGGGATACCGATATTAGCATTAAAGTGAGATGCGTCTTCGAATTGGCTGTACACAGCTTCAGTACTCAAATCCCAATCAATCAGATTGTATGCACCACCAACGGTGTACATAGTGCCACTGTCCGTGACCAAGCCGCCCAAGCCTACTTGCAACGAACGGGTGAGTTGGTAGTTAGCTAATGCCTTGCCATAAACATCGTCTTCAATATTTTGAATGCCATGTTCCGTGTAGTCGTAATGGCTTCCTGAAAACATACCCGCAGTGGCAACGAAATCCACTTCCCCCTGAGTCAGAGAGTCACCTTTGGTGTTATATACTTGATAAGTCTGGGTATTAACAACTTGCCCACCACTTGTCACCTCAAGTACAGCTTCATAGCGACCAGATGGTAACTTGCTGTAAGGAATTGAGTTCTGCCCTTCTGGTACGTTATCTTGAAAAATCAATCGACCATCACGAAGAACTTGTACACCGCCACTTGTTGGCGCATAAAAGCTCAATACTTTGTCGTTATTATGTCCGCCTACGAGCAACTTTTTAGAGGTACCTACCGTGAGCGAGTTTTGAGCAACTCGAGCGGTGTTATTCAGGAAGTCAGTTGAGTTAACCTCTGGCTCAAATTCAAAATGACCCGCTTTTATTGAGTAAGAATCGATATCTAAATGATATGCCGCTTCATACAATTCAGAACCGTTATCACTGTTGTTGGCATTGAAATCAGTTTTGAGGTATCCGTAAGGTAGCCCCAGTGTCGTTTCATTATTTAAAGAAACGATTGAGTCTTGATCTTGATATTCACTCACGTACAGATCAAATGAATTGATTAACCCATTGTGTTGACTCAGAGACGAGTGGTATACCAGTTCTTCATCGAGATTCGAGTATGACAAAACCTGTGGAGATACAAAAAGATAGACTTCTTGATCGTTATAGTTATGAACGATCTCAAACGTTTCTGGGTACAACTCACACTCATCGAGCTTACCTAAACACTCAGACTGATCTTGTATGCCAACCATTAATTGATCTATGATCTTCTGCTGGTACTCAGCCGACACTGTATTATCATTTAAATAGTCAGATACCTGTGCGATCGCTTTTTTATTATTCGAGTCTAATTTTAACGTGTTAAACGACGTTAAAAATGGGATCGGTGAAGTAAGGGAACCATCTAAGTTACGTATACGGACTGTTGACTCTTTCAATTCAAACAGTTCTTCAAAACCTTCAAGAACATTTTGACTATAACTTGAATACGAATACACAGGCAATAACACTAAAATTGCCATTGTTATGAGTTTGAACCTGAACATTATATATCTACCTCTATATTGAACTCTATCTCACCATTACACCTCTCCGCTTGGCCCGCTGTGATGATATCTTTAAATGACTGAAAACTTAATATAATGTCATGCTCACTATACTTATTGTCGCCATCATTTAAATTGAAATTTGAAAAAGAGACGGATTCACCCTCTGACAAACTTTTCCCGTCAATCGTTAATGTAACGAAATCATCCTGAACATTGCTCACTCCAGAGTAGTCCGTACAAATTGACGTATTTTTTGTTAACGTTGAAATATAAGGAATATCCGAAGACTCAAAAGGTATATCTGTTTCAATTCTTAATGTGGTATTAACATCATCAAATTTTGTTTTGTCTTGATTTGACGTCAACTCCAGAACTGCCGGAATAAATTCAACAGAATTAATTGAATTTGTATAAAGTTTGCCTACATCGAGGCTCGTAGTAATGTAAAGCACTTTGAAATCGGCGTTGGCATTCATACTCATGAAAGCCAATAGTATTAAAACTTTTTTCATATTGACTACCATCGTAGAGAAATAAGGCTCGTAATTACTACGAGCCTTTGAATCGGGAATTTTCTACAAATTAAACAAGGTCAGCCATAACCGTTACTGATGCTTGAACAGTAGTTCCACCTACTTCAGATTCAGGTAATACAGCAGTCTGCTTAACTTTAGTTGAAATAGTTTCTTCACCAGAAACAACATCACCAACGGCTACTGGTGCACCATTTACATTAATCTCAACAGCTTGAGATGGGTTTGCCACACCGTCAAAAGCTACTGATGCATCAACTAGAGTCCAGTTAGCTGAAGCTAATGCACCAACAACAGGAGTAACAGCATCACCATCATTTAAGTGAGACTCAAGTACGATAGTATCTGATTCAAACACACCGTCTGAGCTTGGAGTGATAGTACCGTTAAGCGCTGTTGTATCACCTCCTAGGCCAGTGATGATAAGTGCATCTGATGCGCTAGTTGTTGGAACAACGCCGTTCCATATAACAGTAGCATTTGAAGATGCGTTAGCACCTGCACTTACTGCCATACCCATAAGAAGAACTGATGCTAGTGCGCTTTTTTTGAAGTTAAACATTTTACTTTCCTTTAAAGATTAAATATTTCATAAATTAGTAATCCCGCTCCTGCGTTTAAATTTGTTAACGCTCATCGGTGACAGGACGAAATAAATTATGCGGAACACTGGAAAAGAAATATTGGGCATTTGAAAATTCCATTTGCCGAAAATGCCGATTCGATAAAACCATCAACAGTAAAGCTAGTAATACCTACCTTCGTTTTATCTACATCTATAATAAAAACCGGCTTTGTTGCGTAATT
>NZ_JBFRPJ010000150.1:0-4518 GCF_041471945.1 Vibrio sp. 10N.261.51.A4 | reverse complement strand
ATGTCCAACTCCGTGCTGACTGGGTAGATCATCGTAAGGCAGACCTGCCCCAGCTAGTTCACTGACAGCGCGCGCGTCGAATGTTAGACGCACTGGCTGAGACATTGCTTGACTAGTGGACTGGCCGAGTAGGCTTGTTTTGGTTGTCGTGTGTACGTTTTTTGAAGACAAAAGCAGAGAGCTTTAACACGCCATAACACAAAAAGGCGGGCACCATGGTCAGCACAGTAAGCTTAACAAATGAGACGCCGAAAACCGCTAACCCAGATAGGTTTCGTTTTCCTTCTTCGAGTGCAAGCTCGGTTGCTGCACTATTTATTGTTCCTGCCCAAGTTGATAGCTCTAGGGTCCACATTACTGCGCAGATGATAAGCGAGATGATTAAGACAATAGCAGAGCGCTGCTTCCAACGATAAACGAGATATTTCATTATACACCTGCCTTAGTGTTGTGTTTCTGTCTCATTTTTCTGCTCACACCTTTTATCCACTGCCAGTGCAGAGCGAGATGGATACCAAGCATTGGCATCACTAGGTTTCCTAGGTCATGATGTAGCTTGGACCAAACAGGCAGTATCTCTACTGGCATACCTAGCTGAGGTAGCAAAGCTTCGGAAACTAAGAATCCGCTGAGTGTTGCCATCAGCATGACCAAGTAGAACAAAGCATCCCAAACCGCATTGAATCGATCTTTAGCAGATTGTTTGTGGATGAAATTTTTTGGAAGAGATACCATCCAGTTCCAATGCAGTAGTAAGTGGATAATCAAAGGAATAATAAACAAAAGGCTCAGCCATTCGTGAGCTGCTACACCTGTTGCTTTGGGGATACAGACTAAGATAAAGCCGATCAGCAATAGGATGTCCATGACATACTGAGTCTTTACCAAACTGTCTTTCCATGTACGGGTTTGCATGATCAATTGCCTGATAGGTTGTTAAGCCATAAAAATTCATGCTTATAAACTATCAAGTTGGCACCTTGATTCAACTGATTTTACAGTCATTTACAGTTAGAAATGCCGCGCGTCTTGATAGCACGGCATTTGTGATCGGCTCCAAATAGATTGAGTATCAAATTAAGCGACTTTTCATGCCTTAAGAATCGGGCTTTTTACCAGTTTATGTCCCGTCCTGAAATGTGTTTACACACTGAGAGGTAGCCTCTCAGTGTTAAGTCAATTCTTAGTAAAATCAAACATGTTTAGAGTTGTTATTTCTCTGTGTGATAGGCTTTTGAGACAGCAAAGCTGTCTTCAAACCAGTTCCAACTCTTTACTTTCCCATCGACGACTTGAACGCGCACAGCCCAACTAAATTTTCCAGTGTCAGCGCCAGTGTTGTTTGCTGTGGCACTCATGGTCCCCATAAAGACGGCTTGATCACCGTTGGCAAAACTATAATCTGTAGTCCAGCTCGTTGTTTTTAATCCAGCACCAAAGCGAGGCAAGAAGGTATTTAAAACTGTTTCTTTAGACTCCCAGTTACCAATCCAAGGAATAGAATCATCTCCTTCATTATGCCAAACAAAATCGTCAGCCATTAGAGTACTTAGCTTTTCCATATCCCCAGATCCAGCAGCCCACAGAAAAGCTTGGGCAACCTCTAGGGTTTTTGCAGATTGTTCTGCCTTAGATTTATCCATGTCTGTTGCGTAACTTGCTTGAATTACTGCGAATAAGCTGAAATATATCACTAAAATTGTTTTTAACATTACGTCTCTCCGTTTAGTTGAACGTAGGATGAAGCAAACGACTCCCTCTGTAAAAGTAGAAGTCGAATAGAGCTGAATCAAATGTATTGAGCTTGATGGTACTGTGGTAGATAAGGGAATTTGGGCAATAGGCTTTGCAATAAAGCTGATCAGTCAAATTTTAAGAGCACAACCGAGCCTAAAATGATTTCTTGTCCAGAACTGCAAGGCGCATGGGTAAAACAATCAGTGCGATTTCAAAAAGCATGCAGAAAATTTGTGAAGAGCTAGATGATGAGTTACTTGTACGTCAATCATCTGGATTCCAGCTCACTAACTCAATGTCTAGGGCTGCTGGTGCGGATCACAAATCGTTTAAATTTAGATCTCAGTCTCTTTTCTCCGTCGAACATTTCTGTTTCTATAGCGAATAAGCTTCTGACAAGAAAAGGAATTACGTCAATGCAGAATAACAAATCCATGCTTTCCATCGCAGTACTTGCTGCGTTTTCTGTACACGCTAGTGCTGACGAATGCGGAGAGATCACCATTGCAGACATGAACTGGAACTCGGCGAGCCTTATTGCTCATGTCGACCAATTCATTTTGAATAACGGCTACGGCTGTGCAGCGGATTTAATCCCCGGTGATAGCGTCCCTACGGGCACGTCAATGATTGAAAAGGGTCAACCTGATGTTGCGCCTGAGCTTTGGACTAACGGCATCAAAGAAGCGTTAGATAAGGGTGTGGCGGATAAGCGGCTACGTTACGCAGGCAAGTCTTTAGTAAACGGCGGTGAAGAAGGTTTCTGGATACCTAACTATCTTGTTGAACAATATCCAGAGATGACGACAATCGAAGGTGTCATCAAACACGCTAATCTATTCGCACACCCAGAAGACGATGAAAAGTTCGCATTCTATAGCTGCCCGGCAGGATGGACATGTCAGATTACTTCCGAACACTTATTTAATGCTATGGGTTTAGATAAACATGGATTTGAAATGGTGGACCCGGGTTCAGGTGCTGCACTAGCAGGAACCATTGCCAAAGCTTATGAGCGTGAGAAACCATGGTTTGGTTACTATTGGTCACCAACACCTGTGTTGGGTAAATACGATATGGTTAAAGTTGATTTCGGAAGTGGTACCGACATTGAGGAATTCCGTAACTGTACGACACAACCCGATTGTGAATCTCCTAAAGTGACCATGTATCCACCAGCACCGGTTCACACTATCACCACAGAAGCCTTTGCTAATAATGAGCATCTTGCTTACCAATACTTTGAAAAACGTGGTTTTACCAATAAACAAATGAGCGAGTTGTTAGCCTGGATGGAAGACAACCAAGCCGACGCCGAAGAAGCCATGTATTACTTTCTAGAAAGCTCACCACAGGTATGGAAGCCTTGGGTATCAGCAAGTGTCGCCACCAAGGTAGAAGAAGCCCTATAAGGCTTATCAAAGCTAATAAAGGTTATTCCAACAACGAGAAAGTCTGGTCAATTGCCAGACTTTCTATCTTTTGAACGCCATAAATGAGGGCGTTCAGAAACTATTGATGAGATTTAAGCTCTGAAAAGTAATCTTGCCAGCTAACATGCTTGCGTCCTGCAGCTTGTTCGAAATGACTCGGGTTATCTGACTTCCCTTCAAGGATGCCTTGATAAATACCAGCGATAACCGTTCCAATAAAGTCACCCAACTCAGCCACTCTGTCTAGTCGATACTCTTCAACGCTCATCGACGTGAATGTAAGGTTCGTCCCAAACGCACTATTCATGTAATCAGTGAGCTGTGCTTGAGTAATGGCATCGCCGTGTAGATTGTAGGTATTGCCGTTATGTATATCTTCAACAAGCATGCGGGCGTAAGCGTAACCTAGCTCTTCTCGGGTTGTATAACCACACTGGCCTTCACCTGCGCAGTTAAAGATGCCCCCCGCTTTCTTATAACTATCAATGTATTCGATGTCAGGTTCGATATAGATGCCATTACGGCCGTTCACCCATTCAAGTCCGCTCTCACGAACATCTCGCTCTGTTTGACGATTACTTTGAATAACAGGGGAAAATGCCGTGTTCTCCTCGGCCCCTTGTACGCTGGTATAAACAATCTTTCTCACGCCAGCCTTTTTGGCAGCTTCAATCACATTACGATGCTGTCCAATACGTTTATCCGGAGCATCCATACCAGACACTAGCAACACAACATCCACACCTTGCAATGACTGTTCTAGCTGCTCAGCATCCTCATAATCGCCCGGACGCACTTCGACACCCAAGCCGAAAGCGCGCTCTGGTGTTCTTGCTAGAGCAACGACTTGATTTTTCGAGGTTAATTTGACGGTGGCTTCTACAATAGCAGAGCCCAACTTCCCACTTGCGGCAGTAACAGCAATCTTCATCCTTTGTCCCTCTTGGTCATCTAGCAGTTATCTTCGTACATTTAGTAATATACTAGATCATTACAAAAACAGTGTACGTCTTCATAGCCGTTTTTGTTCGCGACCCGAATAAGGAAACTCTCTAGAGTCTCATCGTTGTGTGGTTTTGGTCGCTGTAGAAACATAATTAAATTACAGGCTCGTAACCCCCAAAAAAGTATTAATTTAGCCGATTGAACTTTAAAAAATGTTTGATTTTGATTGTGTGCGTAGACTGTCCGCTCGCAAATAGAAACTGTGATGTGATTAGGTTCAGATAAGTGTTTGCCCAAAAGCGTGCCAGTTCAGCTTCCGTTAGCGTGCCTTGGTCAGTAAAGAATAGTTTACTGCCCCCACAAATAAAAACTAACCGTCATCCCCGGCTTTGTTGCGTAATTC
>NZ_JBFRPJ010000149.1:0-1084 GCF_041471945.1 Vibrio sp. 10N.261.51.A4 | reverse complement strand
AGTGCTGGCGATTACATCGGCTTCGTGAAAGACGCGTCGGATGTTGAAACCAACGTCTTCACTATTAGCTTCTCGGATACCAATTTAGGTCAATACACATTTACGTTACTTGAAGCGTTTGACCACGAAGATGGTCTGGTGAATAACAGTTTGAGCTTTGACCTGCCTGTTTATGCGGTAGACAGCGACGGTGACGACTCAGTGATGTCGCCACTGACTGTGACCATCGAAGATGATGTTCAAGGCATGAGCAATGGCATCCTGAATATCGAAGAGCCGACCGTTGCCGATCTGGCTGCTGGGGTGGTGACTACAACTACCATTGATGTGATGCCAGAGCAGAGTGCTGACGGTTCGACCATTACTGAGTTCACTTACGATGGCGGTACGCCACTAACACTTGACCAAACGGATACCGGCGAGCAAGAGTTTATCTTCACTGAAGGCTCTCTGTTTATCACCCTTGGAGGTGAAGTTCGCTTCGAACCAAACCGCAATCTAGACCACACGGTTAGCGAAGACATCGTCAAATCGATTGTCGTGACCTCAAGCGATGGCGATGTGGACGTTGAAACCGCGACGGTTGTTCTGACCATTACCGACGGCGATATCCCAACCATCGAATCCGTACCAAGCGTTATTCTGTCTGAAACACAGCTTGCCGATGGCTCGACACCAAGCGGCAGTGCGGTGAGCCAAACCGAGACTATCTCGTTTACCAACCAAAGTGATGATGTTGAGAAGTTCCGAATCGAACCAACTGAGTTCAATGTGGGTGGTGCGTTAACGTCGAATAACATTGCGGTTGAGCTTAAAGAAGACCCAGCAGACTCAGGCATCTATGTCGGCTTTATTGATGACGCTGGAACGGACGTTCCTGTCTTCAGCTTAAGCTTCTCAGGTACCACGTTGGGTGAATACACCTTCACGTTGCTTGAGGCGTTAGACCATGCCGATGGCTTAGATAGTAACGAGCTGACCTTCGACTTACCAGTTTATGCGGTGGACTCAGATGGTGATGATTCATTAATGACTCCGTTGTCGGTGACCATTGGTGATGACGTCCAAATCATGGCGAACGGTA
>NZ_JBFRPJ010000148.1:0-584 GCF_041471945.1 Vibrio sp. 10N.261.51.A4 | reverse complement strand
AGTGCTGGCGATTACATCGGTTTTGTTAAAGACGCGTCGGATGTTGAAGCTAACGTCTTTACTATTAGCTTCTCGGATACCAATTTAGGTCAATACACCTTTACGTTACTTGAAGCGCTTGACCACGAAGATGGTCTGGTGAATAACAGTTTGAGCTTTGACCTGCCTGTTTATGCAGTAGACAGCGATGGCGATGATTCTTTGGTTTCTCAGTTAAATGTAACCATCGGTGATGATGTTCAAATCATGCAGGATGGTACGTTAGATATCACTGAGCCAAATCTTGCAGACGGCACAATCACAACCAGTACCATTGATGTGATGCCAGAGCAGAGTGCTGATGGCGCGACTATTACTGAGTTTACTTACGATGGTGGGACTCCACTGACGCTTGACCAAGCTGATACCGGTGAGCAAGAGTTTATCTTCACTGAAGGCTCTCTGTTTATCACACTTGAAGGTGAAGTACGCTTCGAACCAAACCGCAATCTAGACCACACGGTTAGCGAAGACATCGTCAAATCGATTGTGGTGACCTCAAGCGATTTAGATAACGATGTGGTGACGTCAACGGTCACTCTGAC
>NZ_JBFRPJ010000147.1:0-248 GCF_041471945.1 Vibrio sp. 10N.261.51.A4 | reverse complement strand
TGCGGTCGTGGCGGAATTGGTAGACGCACCAGATTTAGGTTCTGGCGCCGAGAGGTGTGAGAGTTCAAGTCTCTCCGACCGCACCATTATTTCTCTTTCATTAGAGAACAAATAGTGAATCGATTAGATTTATTATTGGCTACTTAGCTCAGTTGGTTAGAGCACATCACTCATAATGATGGGGTCGCAGGTTCAAATCCCGCAGTAGCCACCATTTATACAACGTTTTATTGAATCACCAATATTCA
>NZ_JBFRPJ010000146.1:0-902 GCF_041471945.1 Vibrio sp. 10N.261.51.A4 | reverse complement strand
CACACTTTAAAGACGGCCTCTCTCGTACACAAATTGCAAAATCTCTCAAAGTCAGTCGAACCAGTGTCAATAAATGGGTTCGGATTTTTTTTGAAGAAGGCCTAGAAGGACTTCAAGAAAAACCTCGGACTGGTAGGCCTGCATACCTCACCGATGAGCAGCGGGCTCAACTCAGTGCCTTCATAAAAAAAGAAGCTGAATCACCTTCTGGTGGCCGCCTTGTTGGAAGCGATATACATGACTACATCGTTAAACACTTTGACAAGCACTACCACCCTAATTCCATCTATTATCTCCTCGACCACATGGGTTTTTCTTGGATAACTTCTCGTTCCAAACACCCTAAACAATCACAGCAAATACAGGACGATTTTAAAAAAATTCCAAATCGAAACGATCCTTAAGATCCCCGGCCATATTGGGCTAGAGAGTGTTGATGTCTGGTTTCAAGACGAAGCTAGGTTTGGTCAGCAGAACACAACAACACGTCTTTGGGCTACTCGTGGAACGAGACCTCGCGTAGTAAAACAGCAGCAATTTGAATACGCTTATTTGTTTGGCTCAGTGTGCCCATCGAGAGGGATTGGTGAGGCAATGGTCGTCCCTTGGGTTAACAAAGACATCATGATAAACCATCTAGAGCAGATATCTAAAGTCACAGAAAAAGACCGTCATTCAGTGGTAATAATGGATGGCGCAGGATGGCATACCGATGATATTGCTAACCCATTTGATAATGTCAGTATTATCAAATTGCCGCCATACTCACCAGAGCTTAACCCTATAGAGCAAGTGTGGAGTTGGTTAAGGCAACACTATCTAGCAAACCAAAACTTCATTGATTATAACGATATTGTTTCGAAGGTCTGTAGCGCTTGGAATGGATTTCTTGAGTGCAAAGA
>NZ_JBFRPJ010000145.1:0-6365 GCF_041471945.1 Vibrio sp. 10N.261.51.A4 | reverse complement strand
CGAGTAGCGAGTAGCGAGTAAATTTTGAAGGGTTGGCGTTTAACGTCAATCCTTTTTTATTGCCTATAACACGGCGCTAGTAGAGATTACCTACTCCTTCCTTCGTCAGTCTAGGGAATGACGGTTAAATATGAGTTTCGTCTGGTTTGTCATCCTCAAGAGTGAGGTACGAGCGAATTGGGGATCTCTTACCTGCTAAGCTCTAAATAACAGACACAAAAAAGCGGAGCCAAATGGCTCCGCTTTTATCGATAGAATGCAAAAAGAATTACTTCTTAGTAAGCTTCTCTTTAATACGAGCTGACTTACCAGAACGCTCACGTAGGTAGTACAACTTGGCACGACGTACTGCACCACGGCGTTTAACTTCGATGCTATCAACCATTGGAGAGTGAGTTTGGAACGCACGCTCTACGCCTTCACCGTTCGAGATCTTACGAACTGTGAATGCAGAGTGTAGACCACGGTTACGAATAGCGATTACAACGCCTTCGAAAGCCTGTAGACGCTCACGGTCACCTTCTTTTACCTTAACCTGAACTACAACAGTGTCACCTGGTGCGAATTTAGGAAGGTCTGATTTTAGTTGCTCTTCTTCAAGAGCCTTGATGATGTTGCTCATTTGTATAAATTCCTAGAATAAACTGATACTAAATTTAATAGGTTACTGCTTGCTTTTCGTTAAGAGCGATGCTCTTTAATGAATTCAGCCAGTAATTGTTCCTGTTCGTCAGTCAGAGCTAGGTTTTCCAGGAGTTCTGGTCTTCTTAGCCAAGTTCGGCCCAGCGATTGTTTCAACCGCCAGCGACGAATATCCTTATGGTTTCCAGACTTGAGTACCGATGGCACATCTTTATCGTCTAGCACCTCAGGGCGCGTATAATGGGGACAATCTAGCAAACCATTTGCAAAAGAATCTTCTTCTGCTGAAGCGAAATCTCCAAGTACACCCGGAACAAACCGAGATACTGAATCAATCAACGTCATGGCTGGTAGCTCACCACCCGTCATCACAAAATCGCCAATCGACCATTCTTCGTCGACTTCAGATTGAATGATGCGCTCATCTACCCCTTCATAGCGACCACAAATAAGAAGTAAATTCTCGTTTGTTGCCAGCTCTTCAACACCTTTTTGGTCGAGTTTACGACCTTGAGGTGAAAGATAGATAACTTTCGTCTTCCCCGGTGCTGCTTGCTTGGCAGTTTTGATAGCGTCGCGCAAAGGCTGAACCATCATTAACATGCCAGGACCACCACCGTAAGGTCTGTCATCAACAGTGCGATGTTTATCATGAGTGAAATCACGAGGATTCCATGTCTCAATAGATAAAAGACCTTTCTTAACCGCTTGACCTGTTACTCCAAAATCAGTAACAGAACGGAACATTTCAGGAAACAGGCTAATTACGCCAACCCACATGTGTTCTCTCGCTCTGTAATTTGGAGTTAGAATCCAGGATCCCAGTCAACTTCGATCCGGCGAGCTTCGCGATCAACTTTCTTGATCACTTGCTCTTCAAGGTACGGTACTAACCGTTCCTTTTGGCCAAAAGCATCTTTAAGATTTGCTTTGATTACTAGAACATCGTTCGAGCCAGTTTCTAATAGGTCAGTGACCTCACCAAGGTTGTAGCCTTTAGTTGTAAAAACTTGCATACCAAACAATTCGCGCCAGTAGAATTCATCTTCTGACAATTCAGGTAACGAAGCAGGGTCAATAGCAATTTCAAAGTTAGTCATCAGTTGCGCGTCTTCACGAACATCTAATCCCGCTAGCTTACATACATAACCTTGGCCATGACGTTTCCAGCTCTCAACTTTGTACTCAACCCACTTACCCTTTAGGTTTAAATACCAAGGGCTGTAATCAAATATGCTTTCAGCATTGTCTGTGTAGGAGAACACTTTGAGCCAGCCACGAATACCATAGGTAGACCCAAGTTTACCCATGACAATTCTATTATTTTGCTCGCTCATAGTTTCTTTACCCTTCATCGACATAAGCTATTTCTCTTTAAAAAAGAATTAAGCCGCTTTTTGAGCGTCTTTAACTAGCTTAGCTACACGATCAGATAGAGATGCGCCTTGACCAACCCAGTGGTTAACACGATCTAGGTCTAGACGTAGACCTTCTTCTTGACCTTGAGCAGTAGGGTTAAAGAAACCTACTTTCTCGATGAAACGGCCAGTTGCAGCGTTACGGCTATCCGCAACTACGATTTGATAAAATGGGCGCTTCTTTGCACCGTGACGTGCCAAACGAATGGTTACCATGTCGTCCTCTTTGCTTTCTTAATAAAATAATTAACCCCAAGTATAAGTAAATAGCTTGGGGTCTCGTGCCAAATTAAAGCCCCGGAATTTTACTCTTATTCCGGTGCAATGCAAGGGCTTTAGCTATTTTTTCACCAACATAGCTGCCGTACACTTTCTGTGACACGGCTAACACTATGAAAAGTAACGTAGCTAAAGCTTACATTTGTAGATTATCGACCAAACGGGTTAAAGCCACCACCCATTCCGCCCATACCTCCACCGCCGCCCATCATGCCTTGCATGTTGCGCATCATGCCTTTCATGCCACCTTTCTGCATCTTCTTCATCATCTTCTGCATTTGGGTGAACTGCTTAAGCATACGGTTTACATCTTGTACCTGTGTACCAGAACCAGCGGCAATACGCTTTTTGCGTGAGCCTTTGATTAAGTCAGGGCGTTGACGCTCTTTCATGGTCATAGAGTTGATGATCGCTTCCATCTGCTTGAACATCTTGTCATCAACTTTATCTTTAACGTTATCTGGTAGCTGAGACATGCCTGGAAGCTTATCCATCATGCCCATCATGCCGCCCATGTTTTGCATCTGACCTAGCTGTTCACGGAAGTCTTCAAGGTCAAAGCCTTTCTTCTCTTTGAACTTCTTAGCCAGTTTCTCTGCTTTCTCGGTATCAACGTTTTTCTGTAGGTCTTCAATAAGAGACAGTACGTCGCCCATACCTAAGATACGAGAAGCAACACGATCTGGGTGGAACGGTTCTAGTGCGTCAGTCTTTTCACCAACACCCAAGAATTTAATCGGCTTGCCTGTGATATGACGAACAGACAGAGCAGCACCACCACGCGCATCACCATCAACTTTCGTCAAGATAACACCGGTTAGTGGTAACGCATCACCAAAGGCTTTTGCAGTGTTCGCAGCATCTTGACCTGTCATTGCATCAACAACGAACAGTGTCTCTACTGGTTTAATTGCAGTATGAAGCTCTTTGATCTCGCCCATCATCTCTTCATCGATAGCCAAACGACCCGCAGTATCGACAAGTAGCACGTCGTAGAATTTCTTCTTCGCGTGGTCGATTGCAGCGTTTGCAATATCAAGAGGCTTTTGATCAGCTGAAGATGGGAAGAAGTCTACGCCAACATCGCTTGCTAACGTTTCAAGCTGTTTGATCGCCGCTGGACGGTAAACGTCGGCAGACACAACCAAGACTTTCTTCTTGTCACGCTCAGTTAGAAGCTTAGATAGCTTACCTACCGATGTGGTTTTACCCGCACCTTGTAGACCCGCCATTAAGATAACGGCTGGCGGCTGCGCTGCTAGGTTAAGAGCCTCGTTAGACTCACCCATCACCGCTTCAAGTTCAGCTTGAACGATCTTAATGAATTCTTGACCAGGCGTTAGAGATTTAGAAACCTCAACACCCACAGCGCCTTCTTTTACGCGCTTAACAAAATCGCGGACAACGGGCAGTGCAACGTCGGCTTCAAGTAGCGCCATACGTACTTCACGCAGCGTCTCTTTAATATTGTCTTCGGTCAGACGACCTTTACCGCTGATGTTCTTCAGCGTTTTGGATAGACGATCCGTTAAATTATCAAACATAGTTTTCTCTTCGCTCAAAACTGCGACTATTACTGTGAGTATACATTAGCGCGGATTAGAGTCATACCCGTTGTAGAGCGTTAATCATCCGTGCTTGTGATGTGAGACATTATTCACTTGGAATTGAATGAGGTTCGCCATAGCCCCAAAGAGCGATGCGAGGTATAATTCGCCAATTAGTAATCATTAAAATGGATACCATGGACAGTCTTATTGCGATCGCAGCAGCCTTTCTTTATACAATGGCGATTTCCACGATCATTCCAGGTCTCGTGCACCAAACAGGAATCCGTGTAAAAACGGTGTTTATCAGCGCATTACTTGCTCTAGCTTTCCATGCTTGGTTGCTTGGCGATTTGATTTTTAATGCCAGTGGCCAAAACCTCAGTATCTTGAACGTTGCTTCATTAATCAGTTTAATCATATCTGTGGTAATGAGCGGTGCAATGCTCAAAACCCGCTTGTGGTTCATCTTGCCTGTTGTTTATAGTTTCGCAGCGCTTAACCTCATGGCAGCAACGTTTCTTCCAAGTACCTTCATCAAACATCTAGAGAATGACCCGAAACTGCTCGTACACATCTCTTTGGCCTTGTTCTCATACGCGACGCTTACTATCGGTGCGTTATACGCCTTGCAACTCGCGTGGCTTGATCACAAGCTTAAAAAGAAAAAAGCCTTAGTGATTAACCCTAACCTACCTCCTTTAATGATGGTAGAGAGACAGCTTTTCAAGATCATTCTGATTGGTAATGGTTTATTAACGGGTACTTTGCTGACTGGCCTTATCTTCGTACAAGATATGTTTGCTCAAGGAAAGGCGCACAAAGCGGTATTGTCTTTTATCGCTTGGGTTATCTACTCCATCCTTTTATGGGGTCACTACCAAAAAGGTTGGCGTGGACAGAAAGTCACTTGGTTCGCACTTGCCGGCGCCAGCATGCTCACATTGGCCTACTTCGGTAGCCGCTTCGTTCAGGAAATCATCCTGAACTAGTCTGTAAAATAAAGGCAAGGTCTCACACACCTTGCCTTTAAAATATTGAGTCCGTTAGATTCAATTGACATCTCGACCATGTTCGGTCATAAATTAATCAAGATACACAAATAGGAAAAGAATAGTTTTGGACGACATATCAACGGGTATCTTATTTGCGCTACTCGCGTGTCTCATTGTAATTTCTGGTTATTTCTCTGGTTCCGAAACGGGCATGATGTCCTTGAACCGCTACCGTTTAAAGCACTTGGCCAATACGGGTCATAAAGGTGCCAAACGCGTAGAAAAACTTCTGAACCGCCCAGACAGATTGATTGGCCTCATTCTCATCGGCAACAATCTCGTCAACATTCTTGCATCTGCGATCGCTACTATTCTTGGTATGCGCATCTACGGGGATATCGGTGTGGCTATCGCTACTGGTACCCTGACTCTCGTGATCCTAGTATTCGCCGAGGTAACCCCAAAGACCATCGCTTCTCTATTTCCTGAACGTGTCTCTTACGCGAGTAGTATCCTTTTGATGATACTGATGAAGGTGCTATCACCATTGGTGATCTTAGTGAACTTCATTACCAACGGCTTCATTCGTATCTTAGGCGTTAAAGCCAGCCATGATGCAACCGACCACTTGAGCTCCGAAGAGCTTAGAACCGTGGTAAATGAAGCCGGTAGCTTAATCCCTCAACGTCACCAAGATATGTTGGTGTCTATTCTGGATTTAGAGCACGTCACCGTGAACGACATCATGGTGCCGCGTAATGAGATTACTGGTATCGACATCAATGACGACTGGAAATCGATCGTTCGTCAACTTACCCACTCGCCTCATGGTCGCGTAGTGCTGTACCGTGACCAAATAGATGAAGTGGTCGGCATGCTTAGGCTGCGTGAAGCTTACCGTCTGATGCTTGAAAAGAACGAATTCAATAAAGAAACCCTGTTGCGTGCCGCGGATGAGATCTACTTTATTCCTGAAGCGACACCACTCAATATTCAACTGCTTAAGTTTCAACGCAATAAGCAGCGCATCGGTTTGATTGTTGATGAGTATGGCGACATCAATGGTTTGGTTACATTAGAAGATATTCTAGAAGAGATCGTAGGTGAGTTTACCACCTCAATCACCCCAAGCTTATCTGAAGAGATTACTCCGCAAAGCGATGGCAGCTTCTTGATTGAAGGCAGTGCCAATATCCGAGATATCAACAAAGGCTTACAGTGGGCACTGCCTACCGATGGCCCAAGAACGCTGAATGGTTTGATACTGGAACATCTTGAAGATATTCCTGAGAGTCACCTGAGTGTTCAGGTTGCCAGCCACCCAATGGAAATTGTTGAGCTTGAAGAGAACCGCATCAAACTGGTTCGCGTGTTCCCACAGATCGTGAACGGCTAACTGAGTTATCACTGAATCTCTGTCTCGCCCTAAAATACGTTGACGAAAAAGGCCCGGTTCATTGAACCCAATGCCGTTCGGATAAGCA
>NZ_JBFRPJ010000144.1:0-2163 GCF_041471945.1 Vibrio sp. 10N.261.51.A4 | reverse complement strand
CGGAAAGCCGCGATGAACCTTTTTTATTGCCGTGAATGATTAGAAAACAAGCAACAAAACAAAATTATGAAAATTAAGGGTTTACAAGATCCTCCACCCCTTATATTATTCACGCCACTGGAGGGATGGCTGAGTGGTCGAAAGCACCGGTCTTGAAAACCGGCAACCGTTAATAGCGGTTCTAGGGTTCAAATCCCTATCCCTCCACCACTTTAAAGAAAGCCGCTGAGAAATCAGCGGCTTTTTTCATATCTGAAGGGTGCTAAGTTAAACCGTAAGGATTGACTGAGACAATGTACCTATTCAAAACCGCCAGCCACAACTACTACACCCGTATTTGCCTACCAAAAAATTATCGTGATCTTGGGTTCCCTTTTGACTTAAAAGTTTCACTATTAACCAAGAATCGTCGAGTTGCCTCATTACGCAATCTAAGCGTTGCCATTGAGCTAAAACAACTTATTGACAGCATTACAGCTCAGACTCACCCAGCAGACTTCAATATTGCTGCAAATGAGTGTATCAATGAGCTGAGAAGCCATTTTAACGATGATGAAGCGGCATGCTCTACCAAACCCATACCAATACGCAATACTTCCACAGTACGGCAACCCGTACCTTTATTTATCTCAACAAGCAACATCACTCGTATCGTTGAAAGATGCATTGGCAAAGTTTATCGACTCCAAAAAGCTCCAATCAATCCGACCACTTACCATACACCAGCTAGAATCACGTGTTAGCCACTTTATCCAATTTGTGCCAGTAGATAGAGTTGCCGATGTAACAACGGCTCATGCCTTACTGTACCGTGATGCGTTGTTGAAAAAAGGTCGAAGCCCCAAAACAGATAAAGAGTACCTTGCTGCCTGTTTCCAGTTTTTTAAATACTGTAAGTTAATGAACCATACTGGGTTCAATGCTTTTGAAGACGTTAAAATCCAGAAAAAGGCGACTAAGCGCCAAGATGAACAGCGTGATCGTTGGCTATTGAAGGATATGAAGAAGTTTTTCGGTTCGCACCTGTTCAAAGAAAAGGATGAAGAGTTTCAGTGGATTTCAAAAATCCTACCTCTTTCAGGTATGCGCCCTTCTGAAGTATGTCAGCTACAAGTTACTGACATTAAGCAAGAAGACGGTATTTACTACTTCTCAATTACAGAAAATGAAGAAGGTAAATACGTAAAAAATGCCAATAGCATCCGTCAAGTGCCTATCCATGAAAAATTGGTCACGATGGGCCTTCTCGATTTCGTAGCGAGGATTAAAGCTACTGGTAGCAAGCACCTCTTTAACTATATACCAGATAATCAGTTTGACGATTGGTCTAAATCTTACTGTATTAAAATTGGCAAGTATCAAACCACTATAGGTATGAAGCCACGAGAACGACCTACCGCATATGGGTTTCGACATACCTTTATCGATGAGTTGAAGCAGCAAGGCGTTCCTGAACACGTTACCGCCCAAATCGTCGGTCATGGGAATAACAGTATGACCTACGGACGATATGGTAAGCGATTACCAATCAGTCAGTTAGCAATGGTAATTAATGGGATCAACTATGAGTTAACAGGAGACTAAAGTTAATATACCAATCCTCTAAATTTGCTGGCAACTAGGAAAAAATCTTTTCGAGTTGCCTAAACTGTTTATGCCCCATTATCATTTAGAACAATGACTGATTCTAACTTTGTGTTTCTGTGTTTGCCTTATATTTACTAATGCAGAAAGCAAAAGATATGGCTTTAGTAGCTTGTCTTGTTGTATGCCTTAAAGACTATCAAGAGGACTTATGACCCCAGTATGATGGCCACCAACCACATGGGTATATATCTCGGTTGTTTTGACATCACAGTGTCCCAATAACTCCTGGATGGTACGAATGCGACACTTCACACTCGACTGCTAAAAAGCAGAGAAATTGTTCAATCAAAGCGGGGCTTATATCAGCGCCATGACGAATATTACAATGTCGAATGAAATAACGGTTCCAATAGAGGTAGGATTTTTCTGTTTGATAGGGCTTTGTTGCGTAATTCAATGGAACTAAATCAAGAACCTACCATAGACAGAACCTTAAGCACTAAGCTCAGCGTAAATTCCGTCTAAAGTAATGTTTTCTTTAGACTTCCTCTGCGCTGACTTTTGAGCGTTCCTTGA
>NZ_JBFRPJ010000143.1:0-1692 GCF_041471945.1 Vibrio sp. 10N.261.51.A4 | reverse complement strand
AAGTGCGATCCCGCCCTGGGGCTTTATCTACAAATTCCCTTCCTCATCAACAAGGGATATTAAGATATCGTCTGCTTCCGAAAGTAAAAATTCACCATTTATAATAGTTGGAATTTTTCTTAGCGAGTTAATCATCACGTTAATGATTCTCTTTATCCAGTTCAATATAATTCACCCTTGAACAATAAAGTTAAAATACGATTAATCGCGTCACTTTTATTATCAGATTGACTGAATATAACGAACATAAAGTATCGAATACCGGACAAGTATAATCACCTTCAGAAGAAAATTTCATTTCAAACCACCTTCCAAGAAGATAGAAAATGCTTCGTCTAACCACCATATTATTAACGCTTCCTCTAGCTGCCTGCTCTACAATAAATACTGACTTCGATAAGCAAACCGATTTCTCAATGTATAAAACCTATGATTTCAGCTCGCCCGGGACTGCGGCAGAAGAGAAGAACAAAATACCGATTAGTATCGACTCAATCAGGATTGAAAGTGCGATCATTAAAGAAATGAGCCGCACAGGGGTTTCATTTGTAGAGGACGGAGGCGACCTATACGTCCGCTACCAACTTCAGCAAGCATCTGAACTTGTGTCTTCCGGCTCGTCATTTGGTATTGGCTATGGTTGGAACAATTTCCGTGGGGGAATGTCCACTCCACAAAATTATCACCAACAGACGTACGGACAATTGGTTGTAGAACTGATCGATGATAAAACCAACATCGTTGTATGGACCGCGAATTCAAGCCGGAAATTGACTCGCTCAATGAGTTCTAAGGAACGTGAAGAGCTGATTTACGAGGAGATCGCTGAAATGTTTCAACAGTACCCTTCGTACAAATGATTTTAAAACTTCTAGGTGATAACTTCTTCAAATATTGGCCATTGAGTGTACAGATAGAGGAAGCCTAGGCATTCAAGGAAGAAGGCACCAAAGCTGCATCATATTGTTATATACCCTCAACCTTAAAGCTAACGCTGTAACTCACGTCCGAGTGACGAGTTTCACTCCAATCACGTTAGGATCTCCATTTTCGTCTATATATAGCGAGACGTTTAAGGGCATGCCTAACGTACTCAAATGCTCTTTATGTACCAGGCTCGACTCTAAAACAGGATCGTGAAACATAATTGTTAGCGAGGGCAAAAAGCGGCTATTCAGCTTGATTGGCAAACCTAGAATATTCAAACGCGATAGCATTTAACAACTGAGGTAAGTCTTTAATATTGTGTTTATTAATTTCGATATAATCATCAACGAAGTGGTCTTTTTCTTCGGCTACCTTATTGATAGAACAACCTAATAATAGAATACAACTTAGCGCTAAAAGGGTTAGCTTCTGCATTTACCATGCCTTGATTAGTTTTAGATAAGGGATGAGGATAGAAGTGGTAAAAAGCTCGAAAGGCGCTCAATAAATCGACATTCACTTTTATTGAGCATGAACCTTCTCGTAGTTCCATTTCAATCATATTTACTCAGTCATTTAACTGTTATTGCGTCTTATCAATCCAATATTTCACCATTACCGAAAACTCTTGATACCTATCTTGATAACAAAAATGACCACTGCCTTTGAATACTGTTAACTCAGCATTCGACATACGTTTAGCTAAACGTTCTCCATTATCGACGTAAAGAATTGCATCGTTTTCTGGCTTTGTTGCGTAATTAA
>NZ_JBFRPJ010000142.1:0-5210 GCF_041471945.1 Vibrio sp. 10N.261.51.A4 | reverse complement strand
TGATTTAGGAAACAAAGCCACAGCTATCTTACAGAAATATTGAATATCAATAAGGATTTAATGACCACTTATATACTCGGAGCACAACTCAAAGAGCTTTGGTATTGTGAATCAGAAGCGCATGCTAAAGAGCTCTGGGAGGCGTGGTGGGCACAAGTACAAGAGAGTGGAATTAAGCCATTGAAAGAGTTCGCACGAAAACTGAGTCCTTATCTTCACGGCATTATCGCATCGGCAAGTTATCCGCTCAACACCTGCACATTGGAAGGGATAAACAACAAGATAAAGCTAATCAAGCGAATGGGGTATGGGTATCGAGATACCGACTACTTCTTCTTGAAGATAAAAGCGGCTTTCCCCGGAAAGCCGCGATGAACCAAAAGAAAGCCTAATCGATACACTTCAACATCGATCGTTGAGGTATGAATTAGGCTATTTGTAATACCTTAAAGCGCTTTCGAAACGAAAAGCGCTTACAAGATTTAGAACATTAAGAAGTTATCTTTTTCCAACACAAGATCGAACTGGAACTTATTGTTGGTATCCGCTTGCATTGTCGATGGATTCAAATCACCAATAAAGCCAGACGCCTTTTGTCCACTCTCTGTCAAAACAATGCTATCACCCGATTCAAAATCAAGCCCTGAGTGATGCTGAACAATCTCCAGTTTGTACTCAACCTTATTACCTTTCATTTCAAAGCTGCCATTTAGCATCATGCCGTAGCCATTAATACTCGCAAACGCTTGATTAATTTCACCACGAGACAAACCTTCCGGGCGCTCAATACGCAATTTAAACAGCGTTTCAACGCCTTGAGACTTAATCACACCAGAGTAACTGTCAGAAATAGCCGGCATATTATATTGCGTGCGATTCATACCTGGTAAGTTAGAAGAAAAACTCTTCAAGTGACCAGCACTAGCTTGCAAGTAACTTTCCCAAAACGCAGCTAAGTGAGCATTACGCACACCCGTTGAATCAATCCCGTGGAAATACACCGTCGCATTATTAAAGTTAGCATTGTGCTTGCCCGCTAGAACAATACCCGCTTCTTTTGCTGCATCGCTATCACTTAAGTCCGTTAATGAAACATCTGAGCTATTTTGAATGCCATCAGAATAAACTACCAAACGAATTGGTGTTGAGTTCAAACGGATATCATTAGTCACTTGAAACAAACTACGCGCTAAATCCTTTTCAGGCACAGCACGGTCATAATCCGGTTGTGCTGTATGAGGACTCGCCTGCATCGCTTCACCTAATCCACGTTGCATTAAACGCGTCAACTTTGGCATATCATCACGGATAACGCGTTCAGGAGCCGCTCGCAATAAACCGCCGCTTTCTAATGCATTCACATTAGGAAAACAAGTCGTAAAGGCATGAGACATATCGCCATTTGGAGAAAGATAATAGATACCAATCTCTTCACTTGGCAAATATGACGGCGGTAGAGTTTGCATAATATCTTGCGCCCAACTGGCACTATTGTTTGGAATGGACGTCGTATCAATCACCAAATAAGTTTGACGAGGCGCCCCCTCACTAAGACAGTACTTAGCAGCATCAAAGCCACCCGTATTAATCATCCCAGAAGCAAAAGCTTGTGGCGCACACAGCGCAGTCAGTAGCGCGGCAGATTTAATTTTATTCATCATATTTTTCATGGAATTACGCAACCATATTCATTAATTGGTCTTTACTAATCGCAATATCATGCTTGTAGTAAGTATCTAAACTCTTCATCTCCGCACCAATTTTCACTTCCTCAAGCTGCTTAGCACGAAGCTGCATCACTAGATTATTGTGGTAAGTACGTAAGTTGCGGTTAACCTCTTTATGCACCTGACCAAGAATACCATCAGCATGATTGGCCAACTCTTCTTGCAAACGCTCAATCTTTTTCAATTCCATCAATTCAGCTTCTTGCGCATTCGCTAGCTCAGCGATCTGCTTAGAAAATTTCGCTTCAACCTGGTTTAACTCTTTATTCAAACCCTTATCCAAACGGTTAAAACGCTCACGAGCACTGGTGAAATCTTTTTGCGCTTCCTGGTAAGATGGTTTGGCATCATTTAACACATAGGCACAGAACATACTGATAAACCAAGGTGCAATAGAGAAAATGATGAATGGGAATAACAGCATCATTGCCGACTCTTGAGATGCCGATGCATCGCCCCACATACCCATATCAACCGCGGCTAATTCACGAGCAATCGCTTGATAACGAACCATTAAGATACCGACCGTAATCGAAATTAACGCCAACCAAGCAAAAGCCTGCATTCGATAGTGTTGTCGCTTTTCACGAGATTCAACATCCGGTCCCATCAGCTCTAAACGTTGTTTTAAGAACTTGCCATGAAAGTGAGCCGCTGCCGCAGTAACAATGGCACTCACAAACGCTAACGCTAAAGCAAACAGAGGAATATTCAGCAGTTCACCTAACGTTTCATAGTTCATCCAAAACTCTGGCACACTAGGAATAAGCAGACCCAGCGAGTAAATCAGCGGGTTCACTTTTCTCGGCGGCTTACCACCGGCAGAATTAAACATTTTATCGTAACGCGTTTTGGTTTTTTCTAACTCATCTTTCGCATCTTGATAGCCACTTTCCTGAACATAGCTGGTTTTTTTCGCCGCTAAAGCATCGGCTTTCGTGTTACAAACTTGCTGATACTCAGTATCTTTCTTCATGTATGCTGACTCATCAGCATGTTTACGTAAACGAGTTTGCAATTGAGAAAAATCAGAGTACCAACGCCCCAAATGCTCAAGAGGATCGCGAATAACAGATAGCATTCCATTGGTGTGTGAATTATGGTCAGTAACAACCAAGTTCGTTTGCTCTGCAGCTTCCACTTCCTCACGAACCTTACGCTGAATATCCTGACTAAGGTCCTTGGCTATAACCGCACTTTCAAGCGGTCGCTGCACCATAAATTTTTCAATATCCGTTTTCACCTGTTGCATGTATATTTCTCGCCCTAACGTATCAAAATGATTAAATATTAAAGTAGTAAAATCTTCTAATTCTATTTACTAATATATTTTTTTATATCGAACTCTCGGTATATAAACACCGAAAATGGTGCCTTTCTAAAGGTTCTTCTTACTTGTGGCCCCGTACGTTCTTTTGCCAATAGCTCCAAATCAGAACGAAGCTCACTAAAAGACTCAAAGTCACGTAGATCACTACTCACTTTCTTATCACGGGAATAAGCCCATACTTCCATAGAACGAGCATTACATGATTGCCCGGCGCAGCGATAATGACGGTATAAGTGAGAAGCAAACTGCTCATTTTCAGTCATCAAGATCTCCACACGGCGATTGCGGGCCTTATTACTTTGACTGTTATTTTTTGCGATAGGATAATCAGGACCACCCGCGATCAAAACGAGTGAATTATGTAGCACTCCTTGCTGCTCTAGGTAACGAGCGGTTGACAGTGCTCGCCTTAGCGATAAATCAATATTATGAGCCCATGAGCCAGACGCATCAGTATGACCAGTAATCACTAAAAGCTGATTATCACGCGCCGCTTGCCTTTCATGATAAGTCACCGCAACCTCGGCTAGCTGAGCTTTTATGTCACTATTCAACTTATCGCTATTAACGGCAAAGCCAGAGCTGGCCGATAAATTACGTAAAATCGCAATCCCATCTCCCAGTTCATTAAGCGGCTCCCCTGCCTGCTGGCTTGGGTAGAAATGCACATAGCCCCCCGCCTTCTCAACAGGAAAGTACAGCTCATCATCACCCACTTCAGCCACCCAAGAAAAGTCCTTTTCTACCTCAGAAAGCGCCTCTTCTTTGCGAGTTAAAGCGGTCTCTTGCATACCCTCGACTGGTTGGTTTTCTTTATCTATATAATCCACACGCTCAGGAGAAGAGCAGCCTGATAGTGCCAATATTAAAAGTAAATAATAAAAATATTGCTTATTCATGCCCAATAACTATCTATACTAAGAGCCAAAATTACGAAACCTAGATAAATCCTTCTACCTTGGTTTTGCCTATGATGTAACGAAGTGTCGTTTAACCACGCGTTGGCGGCAGCGACAAAGAACGATAACGAATGTTTTTTTCAGACTGGGTACGCTCTTGCTGTAACTCTTCAGCTTCAAAACTGCGAACTTCTTTTGGCTCTTTCGCCACACGAATTGTTTTCAGTTCGGTTGGAATGTGACGAGAGTTCGTCGTGACCTTGCCATCACGTGCATAACCAACAGCCTGAAGCTCTCTGGATTCACAGCCATTAGAGAAGCAAGGTGCTGAACGATAGTAATCACTAATGAAATTCACATCATGAGTAATAAAGAACTCCACACGACGGTTCTTCGCTTTATTTTCTACACTATCGTTTTTAGCAATCGGATAATCAGGCCCTGCTGCCATACGTAATAACGCTTCATTCGGAACGCCTTGTGCCATTAAGTAGCGCGCCGCTGAGTCGGCACGATCTCGTGATAACTGCTTATTGTATTGCCACGAACCTGAGGAGTCGGTATGACCAGTAATAATGATGAACAATCTTTCATCATTATATTTTGAATGGCTATAATATAAATTTTTAATCGAGTTTAACGCCAGAGTAGTATTCGGGTTCAAAGTTGAACTACTGACCATAAATCCAGCTGTATTAATAGCGTTATAAGCACCAACATACCCGTAATCGCTGGCTAAGCGAGTCTGTTCAATAAGCTTAGTTAACTCGAGACTTGAGTCATCAATATTCTTACTATCAAAAATATAGTAAGTATTATCACCGCTGTCTTTGGCGAAATAACGACCGGTTTCAATATGATCTAACTGTTCATTAATAGAGACTTCATTAATTAGTAACACTTTGTTGTTCACATCAGGATTATTATTCCCAGACTGATGAACTATGTCGTAACTATTGGCTTGCTCAATAACCTGAGTATGCTGCTGGTGACTGGAGCATCCCGATAGGGTCATTAAAAAAACAAATGAAAACGTTACTTTATTATTCATAGCTATATTTTCTAATTAGAATAGTGCATAAAACAGACGATCTGTGTAAAGAATCATACTGCAAGTTATTGAAATTCACCTTATAAGTCTCCGTAAATACTGTATATATAGCAATTAATTAACTCTCTAATTTGTAAGGAAATATTACAGTTCAATCTATTTAAAAGTAAGCGCACTATTAACCCCAGGGCGCGAGCACACTT
>NZ_JBFRPJ010000141.1:0-4529 GCF_041471945.1 Vibrio sp. 10N.261.51.A4 | reverse complement strand
TTTACTTTAATTGGTATAAATCATAGTGTTTCGCACGTCAGTCGAATAACTTACACAAAAGATTTTCCCGCAGCCCACAGCTCTTAGCTCAGGTTTTTCCCAAAACCAACTCATGATTAGGACTACATCATTTCTGATTCCAGCTGTGAGGTGACTCGAGCATGATTTCAAACGTATATAGCTTTAAGTTTAGCATTCAGATACTCGAGCCATACGCGCTGTAGATGTTTCCTTTATTAAGTGAGCGGCTCTCAGTATTAGTTAACAGCCTTTCGGCTACGAAATCTGACTTCTGCTCTATCTGTGAATCTATAGGATACGTGTAATTAGGGCTCTATCATGGAGGCTTCTCTTAAGAACGCTAGAGCTCATAATGAGTCGACTTAATGTCTCTTGTTATGCATTGAGCTTAAAACCACTCTCGATGGTATTGAGCGACTCGTTCTAAGTACTTCAAAGGGTGAAAGTAGGCTAGATTCAGCTTAAAGGTGAGAGTCGCTAAGTGTGTTCCCAAGTGGTGCCTGAGGGGTATATAAGCGAAGAAATAGAGCATCCCTCGTATTCGTGAAGTGACGTTTATCACCCTGCGGATTTAGATTCTTTGGTTCTAGGTGCTGGTATATTAGGGGTTACCACTCTGTCTTCGATTTTGATGTGTTTGTTGACTCGATATTAATCAGTCGTGTTGACCGTTTTGCTCTGAGCATATTGATTTCTTGCTGGTTAGTTCAAGCTATGTTTTGGTTATTGCGACTAAGATGAAGCTAGAAGGTCACTACTGTTTGCTTAGTAGAAATAAAAATCCCCCAAATCATTGGCGGATAGTTTTGTGATTCTTTTCAGAATTAGATAAAGCCTTAAACCTAATGGGTCGAATTATGAAATTGAGTTTTAACTTTGAAGATGCGAGCCAGATCTTTGTGGGATCTTTTGCCTTGGCCGTGCCGATTTCTTTTTCTGAAGAGGCTTGGAAGTTAGGGGAGACTTTACCTACCGCTAATCTATTGCTGCTATTTTTACTGTCTGCGGTGTTCTTAGGCTTCTATACGTATGAGAGTGTCTTTCAAAAAGATGTTGTTGCTCGGTTGCCGGTGTTTATTTTCAGAATAGTGATTGCTTATGTTATGACGGCATTGGTCGTTGCTTTGGTACTGACTTGCCTGGACAAATTACCTCTATTGAGTGATCCCGTCGTATCGATCAAAAGAGTGATTGTTATTTCAATGCCAGCCTCTATGGGCGCTATTGTAGTGGATAGTTTTGATAAAGAGTAATCTGTGTATCAATTTGGATTGAAGTGTCTTACAGAGCTTTTCAGCGCTTACTTGATTCGTTATTTAGCTTTCTTACCTCCAAACTTAGTATTGATTTTTTCAACCGATCTCCTAGTCAATAAAATGAGTAGCAACGTACTGTGACTGACTCTTACGTGAATGTGTCGTTTGTTGTTGGGAGATTTTGAAGAGCATTAAGTAGCGAAGATTTGTAGCTTTGGAAGGATATAAAAACGGTTGGTTTCTGAATTGAATATGGTATTTGAAAGGTGAGGGTAGTTGTATTAATAAGTTAGGATCTTTAGATGCAAAAAAGCCGCATCAATGATGCGGCTTCTTTTAATTGGCTCCCCTTGCAAGACTTGAACTTGCGACATACGGATTAACAGTCCGCCGTTCTACCAACTGAACTAAAGGGGAATTGATTGTTTAGTCTCTAATCAAGAGAATGGTGCCGACTACCGGAATCGAACTGGTGACCTACTGATTACAAGTCAGTTGCTCTACCTACTGAGCTAAGTCGGCATCATGAATCAAAAAGCTTATGCTTGATGATTAACTTGGCTCCCCTTGCAAGACTTGAACTTGCGACATACGGATTAACAGTCCGCCGTTCTACCAACTGAACTAAAGGGGAATTATTCTTAAAGCTTTAAAGAAATGGTGCCGACTACCGGAGTCGAACTGGTGACCTACTGATTACAAGTCAGTTGCTCTACCTACTGAGCTAAGTCGGCACATAATATTTCTTTGTGCTTTACTGTTGTTGTCTAAGACACCAACAAATAAATTGTGGTGCCCGGAGGCGGAATCGAACCACCGACACGAGGATTTTCAATCCTCTGCTCTACCGACTGAGCTATCCGGGCGACGAGGTGTATTAAACGTGTTTTCGCGTTCTGGGTCAACATTAAATTGCAAAAAAAGTATCGTTTGATGTTTTTCTATACTTAGTGGGTTGTTTTTGCTCATTTGGGGTGAAAAACCTAGGTCTAGCATGCCCTAAAAGATAGTAAAACTACGGTTAACTACACTGAATGGGCGCCGAAATAAAAAAAGCACGTATGAAAACGTGCTTTTTTATTTGAAAATTTTCTAGGGAGTTTAGTGTTTTACTTCAAACCTATTAACCCAAGCTTCTAATTCGTTGGAAAGAGAGGCAAGAGTTTGGGTGCTGTTATGACTTTCTGTTACGACATTGCTCAGTTGGTTACCGCTCTCTTCGATCATATTGATACGCTTCGATATATCATCGCTCACCTGAGTCTGCTCAGCGGCCGCTGTTGCGATTTGATGACTCATTGATGAAATGGACTCTAATGCGACAACAATCTGTTGTAGTGCTTCAGAGGCGTTTTGAGACTCTGTTACGGTGCTTTCACTGGTCGCGGCACACACTTCCATGGTTTGAATTGCGTTGCGAGATCCCTCTTGAAGGTTATTAATCATTAATTGGATTTCTTTTGTGCTCGATTGTGTTCTGCCTGCAAGGTTACGAACCTCATCTGCTACAACAGCAAATCCACGACCTTGTTCGCCAGCTCGAGCTGCTTCAATGGCTGCATTTAGTGCCAATAGGTTAGTTTGCTCCGCTATATCACCAATCACATCCAATACTTTTGCAATGTTGTTTACATCGTTATCTAGGTTAGCGACAGCTTCGCTTGCTGTGCCTAGTTGGCCTGCTAAGCCTTGAATGTTATCTACTGTGTTGTGAATGAGTTGTTGGGTATGCTGGCTCTGTTTGTCGGCCTCGTCGGTGTTGCGCGCGGTATCGCTAGCTGAAGCAGCTACGTTATTGGCTGAAGAGGCCATCTCGGTCATTGCTGTCGCGATCATCTCTGTT
Organism: Vibrio sp. 10N.261.51.A4; assembly: GCF_041471945.1. Lineage (NCBI taxonomy): Bacteria > Pseudomonadati > Pseudomonadota > Gammaproteobacteria > Vibrionales > Vibrionaceae > Vibrio > Vibrio sp. 10N.261.51.A4. The sequence goes on along the minus strand of NZ_JBFRPJ010000141.1, from coordinate 1,409 downwards.
GATTGCTGTTGGGTGTCTGTCAGTTGACCAATTGACCCAGCGCGATCTTCTACGCGCTGCAGTTCGCCTCTTAATGCCAGCATTGAAGCGTCAAGGTTTGATACTAGCTCAGCCAATGACTTACTCATTTGTTGTACGGCGTGATAGATACTGCCGTCAATTGCCTGAGTTTCGAAAGAGGTTTGAATTCGACCTTGTGCTACGGCTTGTACTGCTTCTCGTACGTCTTTAGGTTCGCCGCCAAGAAGCGCTAGCATGCGTTTAATGGATACAATTAGGCTCGCCAGAATAAGACCAGCAATCACGACACAAAGGAATAGCTGCCATTGAGCAGTAGACCAAAAACGAGCGTTAACTTCATTGAACCCGATACCAGTGCCGACAACCCAACCCCAATGTGGCGTTTTCTCTGCAATAGACAGTTTTTCTTCAATCGTTCCATCTGGCAGTTTTTGTGTCCAGGTGTACTCAATGATCTCGCCAGTACGATTACCAAGTACTCTTTGGATTAGCTGCCCAACACTATTGCCGTCGCCATCTTTAAAGTCGTTAAAACTGGTTCCGTGCAGTTGAGGATCTAATGGTGTCGCGATAAACGTCATGTTCTCATCGGCTACGTAAACATATTCATTATCTTTATAGATGTTGTTGCGTAGAAGGCGAGTAGCTAGTTGCTTGGCTTGCTCTTCTTCTAGTGTGCCATCAATCGCCATTTTTTCGACTTCAGTAAGAATGCTGTATGCGCTCTTAAACAGCTCTGTTACGCGAGCTTTGTTGTCCATGTTGCTAGCAACTCTTAAGGTCCATAAGCCTGTAGCCGTCAGTGCTAGCAGGGCGTTCAAGATGATGCCCGATAATAAGTAAGCTTGCGTTTTTAGTTTCATATTTCCCCGCGCAGCGATTCAATAATTAGTATTAGGTATAATTCATCGAATCTTAATCTAAGTGGTGTAAGTCAGATATTAGAAAGACATCAAAGTATGATAGGGATTAAATTTTCGAAGAAAAAAAAGTAACAGGACTTGGTTCTATTTGTTTTAATGTGAATATTAGCGGGTCATGAACTTTATAAGGCGTTGGTTCTGTTGTAGTGGATATGCTTTATAGAACTTAGAATCAACTGCTGTAGTAAGAGTACTAAAAGGAGATAACTCAATTTATCGAGACTGATTAAGAGTTAGTGAGGAGCTGATGTGTATATTGAATAGAGTTTGTTTTTGTTCAAACGAAAAAAAGCCAAGTCTTTCGACTTGGCTTTCTTGAATGTGGCTCCCCTTGCAAGACTTGAACTTGCGACATACGGATTAACAGTCCGCCGTTCTACCAACTGAACTAAAGGGGAATTATTTGTGTCAACATCAGGTCTATAAAGACCATTATTTGTTAAGCACCAAATAATGGTGCCTCGA
>NZ_JBFRPJ010000140.1:0-10409 GCF_041471945.1 Vibrio sp. 10N.261.51.A4 | reverse complement strand
CTTTACGGGGTCACTTCAAATTACGCGGCTTTTTTACATTTGGACTGGAGAAAATTAAAAATTAAGATTCGAAGCTGAACACTTAAAGCTCGAACTCGCCATTCATTTTTCGAAATAACCAATCAGGTACCTTGTTCCATGAACTGTAGTTCGGGTTCTTAGTATGGATTTGTTCCTCTGAAGCCCAGATGGTGTCACCTGATTGTTCTCGCGACACAGCCCAGAACAACTCCTCTTTCTGACGTGTTAAGTAGTGTGTCACTTGCTTCGCAAACTCTTCACTGTCAACCAACACCCCAAACTCAACGTTGAGAAAGTCTGATCTTGGATCGAAGTTAGAAGAGCCAATATAGGTGACACGCTCATCTAAAATTACTGTCTTGTTGTGGTAGTAGGTATCAACATGAAAGTAGTGATCATCATTGATCGCTTGGCTTTTGTACTCATAGATACTTACGCCCTTGTCGAGTAGAGTCTCACGGTGTTTTTCGTAATACGCAGGCACAAAGCCCGAATCATTAGAAGCCGATGAATTCGTCAGTAAGGTGACTTCGGCTTCGCTCTCTCTAAGTGCATCGACGAATACAAACTTGTTATCGCTTGGCACCATATAAGGCGTAGAAATAATAACCTTAGAAGGTGTCGGTACTTTTTGCTTCATCAAGTGTTCAATACGTTGGCGAAAGTAGGGCTTGTTGTCATTGAGTTTCTCCAGTGAGTCAAATACCGGCGTGACAGAGGTTGAAATGAACTTCGGTTGGTTTAAGCTCTTTATCTGCCTTTCGACTTCAGACGTGATCAATGCTTGATTCTTTTCACCTTTGTTCAACGCTTTGGTGAACGCTTGGTATTGCTCTTTCTCTTTGATTTTAATGCGTTCTTGAATTGGCACTACATGCTCACTGTTCCACAACGCTTGGTAGTTTCGGTCGAAAGCAGCAATCACGTCGCCTTTAAACAGCACATCCATATCAAAGAAGTTGGCACTTTCGCTGTAGCCAAAGTAGTCATCACCGATGTTGCGCCCACCGAGGATCATCGATTGGTGATCAACGTTAAAGTATTTCTCATGCAGTCGATTATCTAACTGTTTTTGATGAGTAGAGAAGTTGAGCGCACGACCAATCCAGCCAGCTTTACGTGACTCAAAAGGGTTGAACAGTCGAATCTCAATATTGGCGTGTGAGTCCAACTCCGCAAGCCATTTGTCATTGAATACCAACAAGTCATCCAGTGTGAGGCGCACGGCCACATCGCGGTCAGCGGCGTGTTTCAGCTCGTTTAACAGCATCAGACCCAGAGTGTCGTTTTCCCAAGAGAAGTAAGTCATATCAATCGAGTGTTTTGCTTGGCGAACCAGATCAATGCGGCGCGCAAAGGCTTCAGGCGCACTCGGGATCAAATAGACTTCGGCTTGATGTTCTGTGCTTTGCCAGTTAGCTTCGAAGTCAGGTTCAACATCGGGGTAAGGTTGGGCACATCCTGTGACCAAAGCAATCAACATTATTGTGCATGCTGTTTTTAGTTTGCTAAGTGTCATAACTAACCTGCGTTTAAACATAAAATTTGGATATAGAAACGGCCAGCGAGCTGGCCGTTAAAGTAGGAAGGGTGTTGAATATGTTTAGTTTAGGTACCAGTCCCAAGGCATAAGACCTTGCTCTGCTAGACCCGTTAAGCGACCTTCACGAAGCTTAGGATCAACACCTGGGTTTGTGACATAGTCCCAGTCGAAGGTAGTGCTGTTGTCGCTGAATCCTGCACCATCAATGACAAGCACATTGTCGGTAGCATCGCTGTACTGGTAGCTCTGGAACAATTCATCGCTAAACCAAAGACGCGACATTTCGTTCATAAGGGCTTTATCTTTGCTTGATGGATTTACTTCGCTTCCATCAAAACGTACAGCTTTGTTGAACATAAATGGCAGTTCTGAACCGTTACATGCACCGCTGATGCAACCAATCGTTTTGAATAGATCAATGATTGACAGTTGGTCGTATTCGCCCGTTTCTTCATTTAGACCTGTTTTATAGTTCCACATGTTAAAGCTTGGTTTGTGCTCAAAGTGGTATAGCGTTGCTTCTACTTCGCTGTTTGCTGCCATATAACGAGCTGGGCCATTGAACAAGGTGTCATTTAGCAGGGTTTTAAATTGCTTCATGTTGTCAAGAGCACCACCTAAGCTAGATTCTGAGTTAGGGTAGAAATCAGTTAGGCTGAGTACTGTTGCGGCTTCTTCATGACCTGTAAGTTCGATATCTGTATATCCCAAAACACATTTGATTAACTCCAGAGTGTCAGTTTCAGTTATACAGCTTACAGCCCTAAGATTAATATCTACGTATGTATCAAGACCCCAAAACAACTGAGAAACTGAACTATACGCTGTCAAAGGGATTTCAGAGTTTTTAGTAAAATCCTGTACATTTAGGGCATTTAGTTTTTGTTCAAATTTCTTTTTATTTTCTTCATTTTCAAGCCACTGAAGTATGTTCAAAGCAACTGTTTTTGGCTCTGAACTTTCGACAAGTTCGGGATCTTCATTAGTTATAATGTTGATAAGTTTTGGGATTAAAAACGTTACGCTAAACAACATCCCAAAGCTATTAGCTTCATTTGCATTCGTACCTAGGACAGTTTGAACAGTTAGTTTCTCATTTAAAGGAGAGTTAATAGTGTTTATACAATGTTCTTCGTTGTTGGATTCTATTTTTAGTTCCGTACATGCCAAATATGGTGCAAATGGCATTAAGTTAGACATTGGTGTGTTATCAGATTTTGGTCCAAGATCAACGTCGCCAAATATAGGTGCTGAAACCGAGAGTGACAGAGAACTAAGTAACCAATTTTTTAGCTGTTCAATACCATTTAAAGCTGTTTCTTGCGACGCCATGATCTCATTGAGCGAAGTGTCTGCTGTAAACTCCTTACTGCGATCTTTTGCTACTTCATAACTAGGGTATTCAAAGCCGTACGGGTTACTCTGCATGATGGCACGTTGGAAATATTGACCTGCGATATCGTCATCTTGCTGCAAGAAACCAATAGACATAGCGCCTGAGCCTTGACCCATAACGGTTACGTTTTGAGCGTTACCACCGAAGTCAGCGATATTATTGTGTACCCACTCCAAGGCACGCTTTTGGTCACCTAGGCCATAGTTTCCATCTTCGTTCGCGCCTTTAATCCATTGAGTACCTAACTGACCAAGACGGTAGTTGAAGCTTACGTAGATGAAAGGCTTACCATCGTCGCTTCCTTGAGCAACCACGGTATCACCTTGGATGAGCGGCTCTGCACCAGAACCGTATTCGAAATCACCACCGTGAATGAATACATAAACCGGTAGGTCTGCATCAGCATCTACGCCTACTGGGCGCCAAATGTTCAGGTTCAAACAGTCTTCAGATTGTGTCTGTGAAACGGTCTTCAATTGAGGACATGCATCACCAAACGACGTTGCTTCAACAATGCCTTCTGAATTCATCAGCTCAGTTAAGTCGACAGGATTACTATGCTCAAAACGATCTGCGTCGGCAAATTTAATGCCTTTAAAAGACTCAACTGAAGCCAGTTTGTCGTCTTCGGTATTAGACGTAATCACCAGCTCTTCTTTAGACGCTGTGATCATCGCGTCGCCGATTTGAGTAGTAAAGGTTTCAGCAGGGGCAGGTACGAGAGGTTCAGGTTTATCTGGCTTTGGAACCGTTGGTTCAACGTCTGTGTCACAGCCAGCAAGAGCGGCCGCAATAGCGAGTGCGATGAGAGAACGATATGCAATAGTCATAAAAAATGTGTCCACAATAGAATTCGGTAAAATAACGAACCGCGCATCGATACCGTCAAACCTGTAGATCCATAAGGTGATGGCTCCGTCTTTGGAGCATTTGACGTTGTGTTTCTTCGTGTGTTATCTACTGGATAACCAACGTTGGCGCGTTTTCATTTGTATGATGTCGACCTAATACAACGTAGGTTCACATCAGAAATTTGGTTAGATTTAGTCTAAAAGCGATAGCCAAGGTTCAATGTCACAGCCGAACGAGTTTCACCTTTGTTGTACAACACGGTCATGTTGTAATGCTTGCCAATCTGTTTGTTGACTCCGGTTAAAAATGCCCACTGGTTAATGTCGACACCAACGTCGTAATCAAACTCAATATCGTCTGTCTTTACAGTACCTTGCATACGTGAATCTAAACCTTGGTATTCAGCACCAACGAAGAATTGAGCGCGATAATCAACTAATTGGTAGCCCAACATTGGCTGAATCGTGACAATGCCGTCACCCCAATCATCCATCCCTTTCAGACGGGTTTGTGAATAGGTGCCGGTCAGTGATGCAAAGAACTCTTTGTAACCAACAGATAGTGTTGTACCCGCACCGCGTAAGTCATATTCGAGATGCAGTGGTACATTTAAACGCCCACTGTTACACAGTGCTGATACGCCCTCGCACAGTTTGTCACCTAGACCAGGTAGTTTGTTATTGAGTTTATCTTGTAGATATTCTCCCGCAGCGCCGGTGTAAGAGGCATCAACATTCGCGTCAACGTTTACCTTTCCTACATATCCGAATACATTCCAGAACGGCAGAATATTCACATCACCACGTATTGAAAGACTTTCTGCTTTAACCGTTGCAACGCTATCTTCAGGGTCGAACAGGTCATTCAAGCGCACACCGCCAATCACGTAATCGGTCATAGGAAGGTTCATGTCTTGATTGCGATAAGCAACTGAAACACCGAATGGTAATGGCAAATCGATACCTTGACGACGCACCATGTCACCCATTAAAGGGAATACTCGATCTAACTTAACACTCGCTTCTTGCATACGAGGATCTGAAACTTCTTTTAGACGCTCTTCATGCAGGACATTAACGCCGTTGTCGTCTTCATAAATTGCGACGGGTTCAGTTACAGCGCTCATGGTCATCGGTTTCGTTTTAGACGTACCCTCGATGTTAGTTGTCTTACGTTCAATAACGACTTTACCAGAGTCTAACGTTTGGAAATCAATCACTTGGTAATAGGTATCGACTTTTGACTTACCAAGATTAAATGGCTTGTCGTTGGTGATTACCATGCGTTTTGGTGTGCCGCCTACAAGTTCAATATCAACATTCAAGAAACGGAAATAGGCGATGTCTTGTGGTAAGCCGTATTTCGAATAGTTGAAGCTAATGGTCACGTCGCCGTTGTCTTTTTCATTGACTTTCACTGACGATGGATCGAAGCTTTCTGCATAATTTCTTAGTCGATACTCAGTGCGCGTAAACTCTTCAATTTCATCGATCAGTTTTTCGTTTTCATCCAGCTCTTGCGGGTTGTATTTGACGCGCAGGTCGATGTTGCCTTTGCTGTCTGTGTTTTTTATCAGATAGACGCTTGAGTCACGAACCTCATCGCCAATTTGTATGGTTCGATGTGCGTGTTCAACTAGGTGTTCGCCCTGTACGAGCGAACTGATTGCTAGCTTTGGTAAATCATGACTGATGCCATATTTGTCAAATAGTGCTCGACCTTTTTCCATAACTTCGCTGTAAGTCTTGGTTTCTGCCGCAGACGCAAAATTGGGGGTGGTAAGTAATAGGGCGATCGCTAACACAGAAAGAGTATGGGTCTTACAGGCGCTGGTGCGTATTTCAAAAAAACTCATGACGGTTCCCACGCTGAGTAGCCTCAAACCTTCGAGACTCAAACAGTCGATGTAATACTGAACGTCGTGTTCAGTTGTTATGTATTTATCCGTTAGGATTGCTAGTGTGAATGTCGCGACTAAAAATGCATTGCGTCAATCAATGAGAGGATTTTAAGAGGAGGTGGCAGATCGCGTTAATCGCTTTTGATGGACGCTATCCTCACTTAGTAACAATTAGCGTTAATCAATTGATTTATAATGATTTTCAATAGATAAAAAAACGGCCTGTGAAGTAAAAATACTTGGCAGACCGTTTTGTTGTGAGTTGTTAAGCGCATTTAGTTCTAAGCAGTTACCCTCACTCTAAATAGATCAGTAAACAACTTCGCTATCATCAGAATAATCAAAATGTTTACGAGCATCAAAAGTGGCGTTTCAATTCCATAAACAGGTGTGAGGTTGAGCGCACCAGATGTGAGAACAACTAATAAGTTAATACCCAATATTCGGTGTACCATGAGCTTAGGTGTCGCGAACACTTTCCATATCACCATAATGTTAAGGAAGTAGAATAGTCCCAGCTCCCATAGTTCTGTCATTAATGGCATCACAAAGATGTATTGCAACAGAACCACCGACCCTGTACCCAACACACCATAAAAAGCGTCCTTAATAACGCTTGGTGGCATGGTCGGCACCATAGAAGAGAATACACCGGCTAACATAGGAAATATGAAACCACCTGGAACTGGAAGATAAATCCAAACCAACAGCGATGTGATAAACATCGACACGCCTTGCAGCACTTTGCGCCCATCTTCATTCAAATGTTCAACAAACGTGCGATGTGCATGATGCCAAGACACGTCTTTATGATCACCTGTGACATTGAGTTCACCCTCAACAAGAGATTGTTCTGGTGTTAATACATCGAACGTCTTCAAGTTGTGAGTAAGAACTGCCCATTGGATATCTAAGTCTGATTCGCTGTTACTTTGTTTGAGTAATGTATCTTGGATATGTGCCATTTCATCGATACGCAAGCGCCATGTTTGGATGTTCTCTTTAAGGTGGTAGCTTCCGGTCAGTGGCAGATCTAAAAGTTGATACAGCTTATCAATATTCGCGGTGTTGCTTTCAAGTGCGGCAATGTCGATGTTGTCTGTTTTTTCCATCGCATCTAACAACGCTTGTTTACTGGTTTCGAAACGTTGTACAAAGTTGAGTTCAGTATTCACAGGCCACACGATGCGATACACAATAGAGAACACAACAACACCTAATAGTGTTTCTTGAAGTCTAAGTACAGCAAAGTGAAAGGTGGTTTGGTTATCAAACCCGCCCATACAAGCAACAATCGAACACACGGTAAATCCTATTGAAAAGATGTAGCCGTATTTCTCGTCACTAGACATGAAAATACAAGTGCCTAAGAACACGGTAAGAAATGTTAGAAACAAAAATCGATCTTGTGAAAACATCGCAATGAGGAAAAAGGCATAACCGGTCCCTAACAAGGTTCCCATTAACCGGTTATGGCCTTTGTTTATTGAATGGGCGAAGCTCTCGTTCAATGCCATCACTGCGACGGCTACCGCAGCCCAATACGGTTTTTCCCAACCAAACCACAACGCTAGGCAGATTGCGATAACGATAGAGAGTGCGACTTTAATCGCGTCTTTAGTCGATGCAGTGAACATAAGAATCACCTAGCTATTTTTGATTATTTTGATCGAGGCAGTCATACCAACACGCAGTTGTACGTCTTCTGGTATTTTGTCTAACTTCACTTTGATAGGGATGCGTTGAGCTAGGCGTATCCATTGGAAGTTTGGATTCACGTTTGGCAATAAATCATTACCTGTGCTGCCGTCTTGCTTCGCGATACCAAAACCAATACTTTTGATATGTCCTTCTAGCTGAACATTGTTGTGCATCATTAAGGTCACATAAGCAGTGTCCTGAGCATCGACACCGACTAAATCAGTCTCTTTGAAATAACCTTCAATCCAGAAGCTATCTTCATCAATTAGCGCAACCACAGGTGAATTCGCGACAACTTGAGAGCCAACACGTAGGTTCAGATTGGTGATATAGCCGTTAGTAGGCGCATATACCTTGGTGTACTCAAGGTTGAGATGTGCTTCTTCTACGTTCGCTTTTGCCAGTTCGACATTTGCGGCGCTGGTTTCTACCGCGTTGTTCAAGTTGTTTAGTGTCAGCACGGGCACGGCACCGGGCGTTCTTTTCTCTAAATTCAACGCGCGTTGCTCTTCGTTTTTGGCTTTGGCGAGTAGGGCAAATGCTTGTTTTTGAGTCGCAAGTGCTTTTCTGTAGGTCGCCTTGTAAATACTCGGATCGATCTCAAAAAGAAGATCGCCTTTTTTTACCTTCGAGTTGTCTTCGACATGCACTTCAATGACTTGACCCGTGACTCGAGGTGTAATCGAGACGATATAAGCGCTGACTTGTCCGTCTCTGGTCCATGGGTTACTTGAGTACGACTGGTAATAGCTATAAACCACAGTTCCCGCAGCAGCCAATAATAAAAGTGTGATGAGATAACGTTTGATCACAGTAAGTGCCTCAAAAAATGGTAATAAAATGGCCGATAGCGCCAGTAAAAATCACGATCAAGCTCAGTTCTGCTATTGCAGGAAAGGCGACGTACTTATGAAGGCCAAACCGTGTCGCGATTGACCCTGTTAGCATTGTCAGTATGTAAGCCAGTGCGATAACCAATAACAGCGGTGGGAAGTAGACTTCATCCCACACAAGCTCATGCGGCATGGTATTCATGGTTCTGTTCTCTATTTGTTTGATGAATGCAACGGTAACGGAGTTCGATTTATTGTGATAATCGCTTATAGAGGATCGTACCCATCAAAATCCAACTTTATTCGGTGATTATGCCAACTGCCTCTTTGTTGAGAGCCGTAAGCCAGTAAAACAACGGTAGGTAGGTTGTCGTTCTTGAAGTGGAAACACTTAATTGAAATTGATTTCGAAAATCATCTACTTTTGCCGGTTTAAGATAAATCTATTTAAACCAATCACTTAAGGTGTAAATTGCACTTCAAAAACTATGCGAACAGTTAAAGTGATGATTTGATCCATCAAATGGGATTACATAATAAAACCTTTTGTTCTTAATATTCGGTTCGAAGCAACGAGATGCTTTATTTATTTTGAATGATCCAACAAATATCATTATTAAGTTATTCGTTAGATTATTTACTCCTTATATTTAGTAACAAGAGTAAATTTGTCATGGACATTATTTCTAATCTGTTTGACATGGCACCATTTGTCGCACTATTTATTACACTCTCATTGGGTTATATGGTTGGTAAAATTACTATCGGCCGATTTGTTTTAGGCGGTGTGGCCGGAACATTATTAATGGGCGTAATTATTGGGCAATTTGGTGTTCAGATTGATCCCGGCGTAAAAAGTATTTTCTTTGCGCTCTTTATTTATGCTGTGGGTTATCAAGGCGGCGCACAATTCTTTAAAGCGCTTAACTTTAGAACCATCAACATTCTGTTGTCTGCGGTTGTTATGACGGTTTCAGGCTTATTGTGTGTACTTGCCGCTGCGTGGTTGTTTGACTTAGATAGAGGTACTGCTGCGGGCCTAGCTGCCGGTGGTTTAACTCAGTCTGCGATCATTGGTACTGCAGGCGATGCGATCGCCCGTTTGGGTGGTGTGTCTGAAGAAGCCAAACATCTGATGCAAACTAACGTTGCTGTTGGTTACGCTGTAACTTACATCTTCGGTTCTCTAGGTCCAATCCTAATGGTGACATGGGTATTCCCAACACTAATGAAATGGGATATCCGCGCTGAAGCAATCAAAATGGCAGAAGCGAACTCAGATGGTAATGCAGAGCTTGGTGCTGGTGAATTCAATGCGATGACAAAACTTGAGACTCGCGCTTTTGAAATCAAAGCAGAGAGCAAACTGAATGGTTTGACACTAGCCCAAATCAATCAAGATTCAATAGACGCATGCATCGAAGTTATCGAGCGTGATGGCAAAGCGATTGAAGCAGACAAATTTACTAAGTTTCAACAAGGCGATGTTCTGGTTATCACAGGTACTCGTAAAGCCATTGGTCAGTTGAAAGGTGACTCTGTTGGCTCTGAAGTTGTGCTTCCAGAAGAGTACGAAGTCATTGAAGAGAACCGTCAGCTTATCGCAGACAACAAACAACTGATTGGCCGTACACTAGGTCAAATCAAATCAGAAGCGAACAAAGGCACTTACCGTGGTGTTTATGTGACTGACTACCTTCGCGAAGGTGTATCAATCCCAGTTCACGCTGACCTTGTTGTTAAGAAAAATGATGTTATTCAATTAACTGGCTCACCAAGCGATATTAATCGTGTTCAAGGTACAATCGGTAAGCCAATGAACTCAGCAACAATGACTGACTTCATTGTACTAGGCATGGGTATGGTATTGGGTCTTTTGATTGGCCTAATCAACTTCAAAATTGCAGGTATTCCGGTCACTATCGGCTCTGGTGCAGGCTGTCTAGTGTCAGGTCTGATTGTTGGTTGGTTACGCAGCCGTAACCCACATGTGGCGCAATTCCCAGAATCAGCAGCAAGCTTTATTCGCGACTTCGGTCTAGCAGCATTCGTGGGTATCGTTGGTCTTGAGGCTGGCCCTCAAGCGGTAGACACCATCAAAGAACACGGTATGAGCCTACTATTCTTGGGTGTTGCGGTAACCATCATTCCACAGATTATTTC
>NZ_JBFRPJ010000139.1:0-254 GCF_041471945.1 Vibrio sp. 10N.261.51.A4 | reverse complement strand
GCTTCGTAATCTTGCCCTGGAAAGCCTAGTCGTCAGACTAGGCTTTCTGATATGTGCCGGAATAGCATGAAGTGCAGGGGCTCGGTGTCTTTATACCAATTAAAGTAAAAATGTGATCTAATTAAGATTGATGAATTATTGTGAAATTTAGCCATGGATAGCCTTAATAACACTGACTTCAAAAAGCTTGCGAGCCAGCAAAAAACCATTCAGATGAAGATGCGTTTACTTGCTCTCGCACACTTTAAAGACGG
>NZ_JBFRPJ010000138.1:0-704 GCF_041471945.1 Vibrio sp. 10N.261.51.A4 | reverse complement strand
CTCACATTACCCGATTGGAGCGCTTATTATCCATACAAACAATTTAAGACGGATTCCCAACGCTCGGCATTTTCGGTTTGCTTTGAATTTAGTGTTTACGGCACAATACTTTAAGTTCAGTGGTCTGCGTTGCTCACTACTTAACGCGGCTGAATGAGGATATATGAAGAAAAAACTAAGTCGTTCCAAGCTGCTAAAATGGCTTAAAAAGTCAGCTAGTATTACGTTGATTTCCATTAGCCTTGTAAATAACGTATCAACGATTGTTTCTAATACATCATCTCCAAAGCTTGTTGTTCAAGCTATGGAGCAGCGAATAGACTCGTTCCCTAAAGGTACCTATTTAGTCGAATACGAGAGAAATGAAGACGAAGACTTAGATGATATTCCATACACCAAAGTTGTATGGGCTGCGGCATATGACGCAAATATGTCTTCCGGCGGTAAGATACTGAATTTAACTTCCCTATTAGATGAGCTTAGTGATTTTGAATATGTTATCAGCTCTGTTAAAGACACTGGCGCATATAACTTGACTACAGTGTTTGCAAAACAACCAGAAGATCCGCTTGAACTTGAAGAGTTGCTCGGAACTTTAAATAAGTATGCATCCTTTGTCACGGTAGAAGATGGTTCTGGTGAAATAAATCTAGGAAACTCATTTTTAGGCGGGAAAAAATTCACATAACAAGAGACTATGGCGT
>NZ_JBFRPJ010000137.1:0-384 GCF_041471945.1 Vibrio sp. 10N.261.51.A4 | reverse complement strand
TTACTTTAATTGGTATAACTTCCTTTTAAAATGGTCCCGAATGAAACTGAAGTACTGCAGTTTTAGGCTGGTGAAGTACTTTGATACAATGGAATGATTAACTCATTTATGTTGATTGTTTTCGTTGGCAACCGCTGCTTAAGGCGTACCGCCATACTCGATTGCGTTTGGCAACTGCGTCCTCGGTTTGATGCTCCTAGCTATGCCGAGCGATTAGAAAGCTTTGAATGGTGGCATTGGGATGATGAAACACTAGCAGAAATATTGCCACCATTCCAAAAAGATTGCGGTGAGTTTTTGGCTTACTTTGAGCAAGTCTAACCCCAATATATTTTAAGTCTGAAACTAAAAAAGCAGCCTAAGTGGCTAATGCCGTTCACTTAA
>NZ_JBFRPJ010000136.1:0-240 GCF_041471945.1 Vibrio sp. 10N.261.51.A4 | reverse complement strand
AAAAGGCTAATTTGGAGCGATACATCGGGTTCGAACCGATGACCTCAACCTTGGCAAGGTTGCGCTCTACCAACTGAGCTAGTATCGCATTAGTTAATCGCTGCTCTTACCGCCTTGGGCAATAGATAGCGCTTAACTGTAATGTGGTTGCGGGAGCCGGATTTGAACCGACGACCTTCGGGTTATGAGCCCGACGAGCTACCAAACTGCTCCATCCCGCGTCCGGATGCATTGTTTAAG
>NZ_JBFRPJ010000135.1:0-1311 GCF_041471945.1 Vibrio sp. 10N.261.51.A4 | reverse complement strand
TGTCTCGTCCTAAAATACGTTGACAGTATTTCTACTAAGCCAACAGCATCAGCTGTTGGCTTTTTTCATGCACCTCATTTGGAGTTTTCATCCTGAGACTAAGGTGCGGCCTCATATTGTTATAGGTACTTATAGACTCTTTTACTAGTTGTTTAAGCTCTCCGAGGTTTTTACACTTATTAAGTAAGAACTCTTGTTTCAGTATTCCATTTACTCTCTCTGCTAATGCATTTTGATAGCAGTCATAACCGTCTGTCATCGAGGGGCTTATGCCGCTACTTTTCAACTTATCTTGATAAACACCGGAGCAATACTGGAGACCACGATCAGAGTGATGGATACACGAACGATGATATTGACGCCCCTTAATAGCCATATCTAGCGCTTTCACAACATCCGTCGCCTTCATTTCGTTGCTCAGCTCGTAGCCCATAATTTTCCGACTAAACGCATCAGTTACCAATGAGAGATAGTGAATGCCTTCATCTGATTGGATATAGGTAATATCACTTACTAACACACCCTCTGGAGTGCATGGTTTGTAGTTCTTTAATAAGTTCGGATGTTTTTTCATCCAATGCTTACTGTTTGTCGTTTTCGTAAAACTACGTTTAGGTCTTACCAATAACCGTTCATCACGTAAGTAGTTGAAAAGAGCATCCCGACCTAACTTGATACCTTGTTCTTGCAACTTTGGCTTAAGTAAAAAGTAGAGCTTTCTAGTGCCAACCCGAGGCATATAACGTCTAATATCCAACACCATTTGTTTGATGGGTTTAAGTTCCAACTGGCGAAGAACAGCTCGCTTTTCTCGTTGATAAACGCTTTGTCTCGTTATCCCGCATAGCTTACATACTCGAACTAAACTTATTCCTTCTTGTTCTTGAAGGCTTCTTGCTCCTTGGTGAGATACTTTTTTCTGAGGCTAGTTCCGTGTTCAGCATCAAGAATATCAACCACTCTATTTAAAAAGAGATTCTTGATTTTTTCGTCTTCCAGCTCTTTCTCAAGACGCTTTATTTTCTGTGCTGGTGACTCTTTAGGCTTAGTTGATTGGTGCATGGTATTCATCCTTGGAGTTTGCGCCCAATTCATCTTACCGTGCTTTCGAAGCCAAGTTAAAACAGTTGAACGGCCTTGGATACCATAAATGGTTTGGGCTTGTTTATATGTCATATCGCCTCTTTCTACAGCGGCGACGACCTGTAATTTAAAGCCTAGTGTGTAATCACGCTGAGTGCGCTTAACGTAGGTATTATTTGAAGTAGCCATAATTCGTCCTCAATGTGTAAACACATTTCAGGACGGGAC
>NZ_JBFRPJ010000134.1:0-4697 GCF_041471945.1 Vibrio sp. 10N.261.51.A4 | reverse complement strand
GGTGTTCATGGCACGCTTACTCTAATTTTATCCTGCGACCTGTTATCACCAAGGAAGAGCAACAACAGGTGTGATGACCAGTCGAAGTTGATGCTCTATCCCAAACGCGTCAGGGCTTTCAATGTAGTTCCAGTATTGAAGACCAAACTTGATGGGTTTGCCACCAATGAGAGTCGTCTTAGCGAACCCAATACCAATAGGGAATGACAATTTATTTCCACTGCTCGCTTCGTGATTATAGCTCCAAGTTGGTTGCGCTTGAATTTGCCATCCATCGTCTAGATTCGCGGTATAGAAGTACTGTCCACCAGTAATACTCGCGTCGGCGTCATTGCTTCCGCCAGCGTTCCATTGATGGGTAATTAACGCCCCGATAACCCCCCAGCTTTGTACGTAGGCTAAGGCAAACTCTGGACCGAGTAAGAATTGATCGTTACCCAGTTCATCGCTTGTTGCGGTGGGCAGTGTACCCACTATCCCCCCCACGACAATCATGCCGCTCTCAAAGGTATGACCAACGGCCACATCAAAGCCGATATCACCGAGACCTGCATCTGAATTTTCAAATCTATCGCCCTTGTAATAGGGTTGGTCAAATATTAAAGGTATATTTGGTCTGATAAATAAGTTGGTTCGCTCTGCAATTGGCACAGGGAGAACAGGTTGAAAGCTCAAGCGATACCCGTTCTGACTGTTCGCTGAATTTAAGTCGCCTTGATAGTTCGTCCAATCCAAGTTAAAGGACATCGAGCCAAGCGTTGTGTTTGGGTTGGCTAGCTCTTTAGCTACCTGCTCTACATCTTGCCCCTCGTCGGCTAACACTACGATGGGAAGAGTGACAGCAAAGAAGAATATCGCGCTTAAGCTTCGTAATTTAAGGTTTGGCATTTTTTTTCCCTGACGAAAACGTTGGTACAAAAACGTTTAGCTATAAAGGATTATTTTGTCAAAGTTGCCTTTATAGAGAAGGGCAGCTCTGGAGCGGCAAAGTCAATAGCTGTGGGTGAGATGAGCGTAAAAGTGATTGTTTTTGAGTCACTTTCTCTTGTCACGTTAGATTTGTCTTATCATTGAGAAAAATGAGCAAAGAAGAGGATCAGGTAGATAGCGTGAAATTATTGGTCTAAGATTTTTGACACGTAACACTTATAGTTCATCTCACACACGGGATAAAATTATGAAACCACTAGAATCATTCATTAAAAAGGCTACGATCGTCGGCTTTGGCCTTATGTCACCACTTGTTATCGCCGCTAATTATGATGTTGTAATTTTGAACGGCAGAGTTATCGACCCTGAAACAAATTTCGATTCTGTTGCTAATGTCGGGATCAAAGATAATAAGATCACAGCAATAACGACCGATAGTATTTCTGGGGATAAAACTATTGACGCTACAGGTAAAGTTGTTGCCCCTGGATTCATCGACGTCCACGCTCATGGTCAAAACATTGGTGACTACAGAATGCAGGCGATGCAAGGCGTTACCACTATGCTGGAACTCGAATCTGGTGTTCTACCTATCAGTGACTGGTATGCAGGACAAGCTGAAAAAGGCTTACCATTAAACTATGGTGCAGCAGCTGGTTGGACTTACGCTCGTATTGCTACATTTAGTGAGACGGAACCCGAAGCGACCGTTGGCTATTTCCAAAAAGCTCAATCACGTAATGATTGGAAGATGGATATAGCAACACCTGAGCAAGAAAGTAAAATCATCAAGCTGATTGAGCAAGGCCTTGATGAAGGTGGCCTAGGTATCGGGATTAACGCTGGCTATGCACCGGGCCATGGTCAAAAAGAATATTATGCATTGGCTGAATTAGCCGCAGAAAGAGACGTAGCAACCTATACTCACGTTCGCTATGCCAGCAATGCCGAGCCACAAAGCTCGTTTGAAGCCGTTAAAGAATTAGTGGGCAATGCCGCTATCACTGGCGCTCATATGCACTTTTGTCATATTAACAGTACTTCATTAAAAGATATCGAAACCATCTTACCTATGGTCAATAAGGCTCAAGAACAAGGAATCAATGTTACTGTGGGCGCTTACCCTTGGGGCGCAGCAAGTACTGTCGTTGGCGCAGCCATGTTTTCTGGTGAAGGCTGGCGGGAACGTATGGGTTCAACCGCTGAAAACTTTCAGCTAGGTAAAGAACGTATGACAGAAGAACAGTTGAAAGACTACCAAGAAAATAAACCTGGTACCTTTATTGTCTGGCACTTCCTAGACGAGCAAAACCCTAAAGATCTTGCTCTATTAGACGCTTCGATTCTAAATCCTAATGTGTTGATTGAATCTGACGAAATGTTCTGGATGCATATGGACGAAGACGGCCACATTGAAAATTATGCAGGTGACGAGTGGCCATTACCAAAAGATCTATTCTCTCATCCTAGATCAAATGGCACCTTTGCTAAAGTACTCAGAGTCTATGTTCGTGAGCGCGGCTTGTTAACGATGACGGAAGCACTACGTAAAATGACACTGATGCCAGCTCAATTAATAGAAGATTTTGTCCCTCAAATGAAAAATAAAGGACGAATCCAAACTAATATGGACGCAGATATCGTGGTATTCGACCCAGAAACTATCGCTGATGTGGGCACCTACCAAGATCCTAACCACCCAGCCGTAGGCGTACATTGGTTATTGGTTAACGGCAAAATAGTTGTCAACAACACACAACTAGATACAGACGTTAAAGCAGGCGAAGCCATTCGACGTTAATTCACCTAATCAATGATAAATCAGACTATAGAAAGCGATACTCAGGTATCGCTTTTTTATCTCACCTCTTCGATAATTTCTTAAAGTGTCACATATAATACTTTTAAATGAATTTTCTAATTGAGGTAACATTTAGATAGATTTGCCAAAAATATTCGACATAAATCACGTTTTTATCATGTCATTGGGCGTAGTTTATTTATAAAAAGGTGCATAAAAAGGTGCGTACAAAGGGCTTAACACTCCGTTTGATATAAATCCGTACCTATCTTTACTTCCAAACTTCCAAACTTCCAAACTTCCAAACTTCCAACATATTTATATTTTATAGAAGCTAACACTGTTAAGGAAAATTTCAAATATGGACAACAAATCTGAAATCGAACCAAGTAATGATAAAGCGACAAAGTCAGGTGCACCAAAATTACCAGAATTTGAAATAAAAGATTATTCAAAAATCCCTCAACGAACACACAAATATCCTGCATCTGAACGTGCAAAAAAAATTGTTCGAGATTCTATGGCTATTGACAGCCTTTTTTCCGGTCTTTGGCCCTCTCAATGGTCTTCACCTGAAGCACCAGAATTCCATGATGAAATGGACAAGTGCAAAGCCGCTGGATTCAAGGTACTAGCAGCATGTCCTTCCGCAGACTCGTTAGATGCCTCGGTTGAAGGCATTATGAAAGGCGCTCAGTTCTACCTAAGCAAAATGAAAGAACGCCCAGACGACTATATGATGATCCGCACTACCAAAGATATTGATGAAGCGGTAAAACAAAACAAATTGGGTATTTACTTCACTCACCAAGGTACTCAAATATTTGGTTGTGATGTTGATCGCGTAGGACTATGGCGTGAGATGGGCTATGGTTACTGTTTATTGGCATATAATCAACGTAATGATGTGGGTGATGGCTGCTTCGAAATTGAGAACCGTGGTCTAACTGAATATGGAAAAAAACTTGTCGACGCTTATAACCGATACGGTATGCCTGTTGATGTAAGCCATACTGGCGAACGAACCTCCTTAGATGCGATTGAACGCAGTAGCCAACCTGTCATTTCTTCGCATTCAGGTGCGAAAGCCATTGCCGATTATCAGAGAAGCCTTTCTGACGCTGTGATTAAAGGTGTTGCGGCAACCGGTGGGGTTTGCTCAATAAATATGGTGGCTGCCTTTATGGATACATCTAACCCAGATATATTGACGACTGAACAATTATTTCGACATATTGATTATATGGTCAACTTAGTCGGTATAGACCACGTTGGCTTCGGTTCAGACTATATCCCGAACATCAATTTTACAGCGTCTATTATTCAAACACCAATGGGGCAGAACGTATTCCCTGATGGTGGCTATAGTGCCGCTGTAGGAGCAAAAGGGTTTCCTACCCCAGCACCATATCAAATTGTTGCAGCTCTAATTGATACCATGCTTGAAAATGGATACTCAGAAGAAGACTGCAGCAAGTTCTTAGGTGGCAACATGTACCGAGTATTTGATCAAGTCTGGGTATAAGAAGTTTATTAAATTTACTCAATAATTAGCACTTCTAACATCTCGTTTAGAAGTGCTTTTTAATCGCTTCGAATGAGACTGCAGTTTATGACGTAAACGCCCCATGAACCCACGGGGCGACTTGTCAGTGTTTGAAGTTCCAAGGCAGGAGTGCGTCGATATCAGGCTCAGCTTTCGCGGTCTCGATGATGCTGTAAAGCATCGCGCTCGCATCAGCACCGTTTGGTGTGTTAGAGAACAGCCAGTTCTTCCTGCCAATGACCAGTGGTTTAATTGCGCGTTCAGCGCGATTATTATCGATAGATAAGTGACCATCGTCGATATAACGAATAAGCTTTGACCACTGCTCAAGCGTATATTTTATCGCTTTGCCTAGTGGGCTAGAGCCAATCACCTTCTGGGTCGTCATCCATTGGTAAAGTGATCCGCACCATAAGTTTT
>NZ_JBFRPJ010000133.1:1106-1542 GCF_041471945.1 Vibrio sp. 10N.261.51.A4 | reverse complement strand
GTATCCGCCCCATGAACCCACGGGGCGACTTGTCAGTGTTTGAAGTTCCAAGGTAGGAGTGCGTCGATATCAGGCTCTGCTTTCGCGAGCTCTTTCATGCACTTGACCATGTAGTCGTAGAGGATAAGACCGTTGGCTTTCGCGGTCTCGATGATGCTGTAAAGCATCGCGCTCGCCTCAGCACCATTTGGTGTGTTAGAGAACAGCCAATTTTTTCTGCCAATGACCAGTGGTTTAATTGCACGTTCAGCGCGATTATTATCGATAGATAAGTGACCATCGTCGATATAACGAATGAGCTTTGGCCATTGCCCGAGCGTGTACTTTATCGCTTTACCTGGTGGGCTAGAGCCTATCACCTTCTGGGTTGTCATCCATTGGTAAAGCTCATCCAGTATCGGCTTGGCATACGCTTGACGCTCTGCTTTTCGCTCTT
>NZ_JBFRPJ010000133.1:0-257 GCF_041471945.1 Vibrio sp. 10N.261.51.A4 | reverse complement strand
CCATCATAAGCCGCGTAGCCATCGGTTTGTAGATAACCGTTGTAGTCACCTAAAAAGTCCACGGGACACGCCCTCGCGCGACTGTTTTGATAGTCGTACAAGGCAATATTTTTCACATTCGGCAGTGCCGCTTCGGGTGAGTCAGCGCCTGAGCAGTAGAGCCACATATAACACTTCTTCTCTTCTTTGAGCACATTGAGCGGCGTTTCATCCGCCTGAACCACCACTTGTTGAAGCAGGTTCTCCTTCAAGGCCGC
>NZ_JBFRPJ010000132.1:0-3977 GCF_041471945.1 Vibrio sp. 10N.261.51.A4 | reverse complement strand
TTGTGATCAAGAGACAGCCTTTACGGAGCCTTTCACTTTGTAACGTTAGCTTATTTGATGGCGAAGGTCGGCAATGATAAATGCCAACGAATAGCGCCAAGCCTTATCAATAGTGTTGAGAACACGCCGGCCAGAAATGCAGTTTCTGAATCGTGCCCCATGCTGATCGCCATGGTATGGAAAGCGCCACCAATGATACAAGCGGTCGCGTAGACTTCACTTCTTAGAATCATAGGCACTTCACGGGCAAGCACGTCGCGGATAATACCGCCACCGCAGCCGGTGATGACACCCATGATGATCGCCACTAGTGCTGAATCTTGATAGATAAGTGCTTTTTCTACACCAATGCCAACAAACACCGCTAGGCCAATCGCATCACATACCGGCAATATCCACCAAGCCAGACGTTTCGGGCGTCTTACAATAATCATGGTCAACAAACAGGTGATGATGATGACCCAAAGGTAGGTGGTATCGGTGATCCAAAACACGGGAGTTGCTCCCAATGCCATGTCACGAATAGTACCGCCACCAATTGCGGTAACACTGCCTAGAACGGCGACGCCAAAGGGATCCATCTTAAGACGGCCAGCGACAAATACGCCTGAGACGGCAAAGATGGCAGTGCCAAATAAATCGATAATATAAAGCAGCATGGAGTCCATGATACTGGTGCTCTTATAGTTAAAATTGTAGGGACAGGTCGGTGGCGAATTGTACGAAAAAACGCAGCAAATAGTTAGTGATTTTGCCTAGCTCTATCGAAGAAATCGCACACTTGTTGGATCGCTTTCAAAGTTCTTGTTGTCGGGCGATTAATCCAGTCAGAATTGAGGGACCAAATCTGATTTTGAGCGACTGCTGGAATTTCATCTTCCCATGTTTGCCACATGGTTCCATTCTCAATCGCGTGCTGAGAAGTGAAGATCACTTGCGGTTTTCTTAATACAACTTGTTCAATACCAACTTGCGGATATGGGGAGGCGCTGTCTTCAAAAATATTGTGTCCACCACAAAACTCAAACACCTCACTTGGCCAGTGTCCTTGAGCAACAGTGATGATCTGCTTCTCACTGAGTTGGTAGAAGTAGTTTACTGGCTCGGCATCTTTGTATTTTAGTCTCAACGCGTTGAGCTGCTCTCTGTATTGCTGAGCGTTGTTTTCGCCAATACTTGGATCGCTAGCGTATTGGCTCAGTTGTTCAATATTGGTTGCGATACTGTCTAGGCTTTTGGTCTTGGAGTAGTAAATATTAAAACCAAATTGCTCTAGTTTCGCGAGCTCTCTGGGCGGGTTTCCCGCTGGCCACGCAAGAATCAAATCAGGCTGAAGTGCGATGATCTTCTCAACCTTGATACCTTGATAGTTTGCCACTTTTTCAAGCTTATCGGCTTGTGGTGGGTAATCACTTCGTTCACTTACGGCGACAAGGTTGCTACCTAAACCTGCGCTGTACGCGAGTTCAGTGGCATGAGGAGCAAGGCTGACCACGCGTTGAGCCGGCTGTACTTGTTCTTGAGTCAGTGGTGCTTCTTCTGCAAATGATAAAGGCAGCCATAAGCTGGAAGACAAAATAGTAAGGCTTGTAACAAGTGCTGAAGGTTTCACTCTAAATCCCTTGGTGAATAAATAGTAAGGCTAGGCTTTGTAAAAAGATCCAGATAGCGATGCGACCAAAGAGTAGTTTCTGAACCTGAGATAGATGCAGAGCTGACGGTGCGATTCTTCCGCCTAATTTCGCGCGAATGGCTTTAGTGTTGTCGTAAATCGCAGGGCCACCTAATGATAACTCCAGCTTGTTGCCAACGGCCGTGATCAACCAGGCAGGGCCGGGCAGTGGCCAAGAGCGACTTTGGACTAACATCATCTTAAATGTGGGCATTGCTTTATCACCACATACGATCATCAAAGCAAAAAAACGCATCGGTATAAATTCGAGAATCGCGACTATCTTGATCGCCGTTGAGCCGAATGGAGAAAATTGCTTGCGACTTGGTGACCAAGCTCGAGCTAACTCGACCACAAGGCGATACATTAACGCGGCGATTCCACCACCAATGGCGTACCAGAACAACACACAAACTACGTTACGAGCGTAACCCATGATGATGGTTTCTGTGGCGGCCTTGCCTAGGCCAAGTGATGACAGTGATTCGGTTTGACGATTGACAATTGGAGCCAGTAACTGACGAGCGGCAGCTTTATCTTCTCGACCAAGAGCTTTGATCAGCTGATTTGCTAGCTTTTCATTATTGCGCCAATCAATCGCCAGCAATAACAGCGCTAATTCAAACAGTTGAGATTGCCAAACCAATGGTTGCAGTGCCAATAGAATTATCAGAGTCGGCAGTACCATTACGCCCCAGGCTAATGTGCCCGAGATTAAGCTTTGGGAATAGTTTTGGTTGTTATTAACCTTGCTTGCTAAAAGCTCAGCAAACTTATGCCATAAGGTCGTAGGGTGTGCGGCATGGGGGATAGGTAAAATTAAATGAAAAAGCAATGCTCCCCACATTACAAGGAGCACGCCATTTGCAAATACCTGATCAAACAGTGTTTGCATGTCTAGTCGCTTACTTTAGTAGGGCAACCATCTTGATAACCATTTCAGAAGAGCTTTGTGCTGCTAGTGGCAGGAACTCTTCGAAGCTCATTGGTGATTCTTTGTCTGCAACGTCAGATATTGCACGAACAACCACGAATGGTACTTGGAATTGGTGACAAGCTTGAGCGATAGCAGATGCTTCCATCTCTACAGCAACCACTGATGGGAAGTGCTTACGGATGAACTCTTGACGTTCTGCTGTGCAAACAAATGCGTCGCCAGTACAGATAAGGCCACGAACAGCGTGCTTATCTTCCATTTGAGATAGCGCTTGTTCTGCAACAGCCATCAGCTTGTCGTCAGCTTTGAACGCTGCCGGTTGACCTGCCATTTGGCCGATTTCGTAACCGAAAGCCGTAACGTCTGCATCGTGGTGACGAACTTCAGTTGAGATAACCACATCGCCAAGGTTCAGTGTTGAATCAAAACCGCCAGCAGAGCCCGTGTTTAGAACGACATCTGGTTGGTATTCGCTTAGTAGGATTGAAGTACCAACAGCCGCTGCTACTTTACCAATACCAGATTGAAGCAAAACAACGTCAACACCATTTAGCTGACCAGAGAAAAAGGTACAACCGCCTTTATTAACTTCAGTAATGTCTGAAATTGCTGCTTTTAGGATCGCAACTTCTTGCTCCATTGCGCCAATGATGCCGATTTTCATGTGTAGTCTCTTAATAAATAATATTTAAACAGTAGAGCGAAATTGTAGCATGGATAAGAAGTGTCGAGCGACTGCCCAGAGGCACTTCTCATCCGAATAGCAGCGATTTATCTGCGTATTCTTTTATCTATTTGATTAGGCCTTCGCTTTTTAAGCTAGCACGAAGTTGTTCAGCTCGTTTTCGGTTTACGCCAAAATCAGAATGGCCAGTACGAGACTCTGAACGCACGATCAATTTGCCATCGGTGATTTTAAGTTCTAAGTCATCGACAAAACGCATGATGCGAGAGGTGCATTCAACACGCAGATAATCTTCTGTTTTACTCGCGGTTTTCGATCCCGGTAAGGTTAGCGCAACCTGCTCAATCGCATCTAAGCTCGCTGAATCTGATAACTCAAACGCGGCCAATGCGTGCTGCTCACGGTCATCTTGAGTTGATACGCAGTTTGGTTTGTCTCCACAAGGTGATGAAGTTCTGTCTTTCATGTCCGTGATTCCTTGGCTGCAAGCGGTTAAAGTCAAAAGAGATAGAGAGATGAGAGCGGCTTTTTTCATAGTGTTTCCTATGGCGTTGTTTTAGTTTTAATTGTAGTTATAGGTATTGGCTTGTTTGCGATTGTTTTACGTATTTTCGTTATGCTTGTGATAAACGTATCTAATTCAAAAAAGGATCCATCATTGGATAATGCCGATCAGTTAAAGC
>NZ_JBFRPJ010000131.1:0-2408 GCF_041471945.1 Vibrio sp. 10N.261.51.A4 | reverse complement strand
ATTAGGTATACACAAGCTTAAATTAAACGTTGGAACGCGCGTTTTTCTTCTTTGATTTATAGGCTTTCATTGAAATTTTTAAAGCAAGCTGTTTTTGTTTAATTGAAATGAGTTGTCTAGTTACGACCTTATGGTGTAACTCTGTGATAAAGTTTTTTTCCCAAGGCGTAAGGCGGTCAAACCTCAATAAAATAGTGTCATTGAGTACATTGAACAACTCGTATTGGCTTTTATCCATTCGACTGCTAAGCATTCAATTAGAGCACTTAGCTAGAGAAATGACGTTAAGGCTTTCTACTTTCTCATTTTTTCCTAAGGTAATGATTCGATAAGAGATCCCACTCTCTAATAGTGGTCTTATTTCGATGTTGTCACAAAAACTAACGGCGACTTTTTCTACTAAGCGGTCCATATTCAAAGTTTTCTTTTTTACGAAAACAAGAGTGACACTATCGCCCTCTGACTGTGCATTTACGAGTGTGATTGAGCCTAACTCTTGTGGAAGTTGGCTTGAAATAACTGTCGCTCTATAATCGGCAAGTCCATTAGATTTTATTGGGCTTATCTGACAACCGTTAAGCATGACACTGACGAAGAGAATTACAGTTGTTCGTAGCATTATGCGCTCCTTCTTCCTTTAGGTGCCTTAAAATATTTATGGGTATAACGTGAAGATATAGAAGATAAGAGCGCACTGTAATCTAAACTGAATGTGACTTTTTCCCCTACAAATAGTGGTTTCTGTGAGGATTCAAGGACAAGATGATCACTGGTTGAAGACATGATCTTAATCCCATTCGGAGCCTTAAGCCCGCTGACACAAACATCTTGGCGGCCTAATGCTAGAATAGCTTGTGAGACCTCCCCTCTATCTTGAAGGTTTTCTTTTTCACCAAAAGCATTTAACCCCCGACTCCCCCAAGGCAAAGTCGGTTTAGTCTTGGATTCAATCACTTCAGCGGTCAAAGAAACCGCATCCGTATGTAAGCCTTTGATATTTTCGTGCTCTAAAGGCTCACAGCCTAAAAAAATTGCTTCTCCTATACGAAGGTTATTGACTCGAGTTAAGCCTGTTCTCTGAAGAGCCCAGTTAACTGAAGCAGAATTACCCCCTGAAATAATTTCTAGACTGACCCCAAATGTAGCTTCAATTCCATCGGCAAGCTCAGAAAGAATACTCATATTTTGATCATCTGGAGCGACACCATACCGACAGGCTAAATTCGTACCAATTCCTTTTATCGTGATGTTTGGTAAAGAAATAATCTCTCGGATAAAATCAATCACGCGATTTGGCATCACACCTTCTCTGAGATCGCCAAGCTCAACCATAATAATGATACCGTGACAGCAATTTTGTTGTTCCGCTGCATGTGAAAGCCTCTGAATCACTTCAACTTCAGAGTTTAAACTCATATCACTGTATTTTATTACGCTTGCCACTTGACTGAGCATGGGTGTACGTATCAGCATTTTAGGGATAGCAATGCCAATTTCAGTCATCTTTTGAAGATTTTCGATTCTTGAATCGGCTAACATTGTTGCGCCAGCATCAATAAGAACTTGTGCGATGATAGGGTGGCCGAGGAAGACTTTTGTTACAGGCGTAACGGATATATTTTTCAGTGATAACTGAGAAATCAGGAACTGAGCGTTATGATGAACTTTCCCACAATCGATGTCTAACCTAGGGTAGTTCACCCTTTTTCGGCCAGTTTACTTGCTATTATAGGGAAGGCTGACGTTACGATGTGCAGTAGATGTTCAACAGGCTGTGACAAGACATCAGTAACCGGTAGACCAAATTCGGTAGTGTAAGTGTCTATCGCACAACGTGTTTCATCCAACGACATATCTTCATGATTCAGTGTTAGTCCAATAACATTGGTATTAGAAAACGTTTCGATAAGATTGATTTCTGAGGCAATCGAAGGCATTGGGCAATCAGGAAAATCACTACGATATAAACGTTTAGGGGCATGTTGCAGTATCACACCCGTTGGACAACTGCCACGTAAGATAAAAGCGCTGGTTGAAAACGCAGGGTGACTCAAGGCTCCTTGCCCCTCAACAATTATCAGATCCGGATTTTCTTTTTCATAGGCCTGTACAATGACAGATTCCAATTCACCGGCACAAAATTGTGAAGGGACTGCATCGAGTGCAACGCAGTATTGTGCGCCTTGCATAATACCTGTTTGACCAGTGGCAATCAGAACGACGTTAAGGCCTTTTTTAGTCAGTTCATTCGCCAATATTGTTGCTGTTGTTCGTTTTCCTAGCGCGCAATCCGTCCCCATTACAGCAATTCTCGGACATTTAACGTTGTGTATTTTCCCGCTAAACGTTTTCAGATCGCCTTTACTTTTGGGTTTGCGAGTATCGAATATTCGAACGTTATTCTTTAA
>NZ_JBFRPJ010000130.1:0-18579 GCF_041471945.1 Vibrio sp. 10N.261.51.A4 | reverse complement strand
AAACTTATGGTGCGGATCATGCTCAACCGTCATGAAATAATCTACATGTTCGATATTCAGATGCAGCTCTTCATTCAACTCTCTTTTAATGGCTTCTTCTCTCTGCTCACCTACTTCCACTTTCCCGCCGGGAAATTCAAACTTCTCATGGATATAAGCTAACTTTGAAGGACCGCGCTGAACACACAAAGTTTTATCTTCATGTTGAATAATGGCCGCTACTACTTCTATTTTTTTAACCATATTCACTTGCCCCTAACTATTCTTCTTATAATTCTCAGCCTGCTCTAGCACGCCTTTGTAAACATCATCATTGGCTACTGGTGGGAAGCCATATTTGTGTAGCAGTAAGATTAAATCCACTTTCAACTTGGCTTTGATATCATCGCGCCCTGCCCAATCTGGATATTGGGCGACATTGTCTACGGTAGTTTTCATCTCCTTCGCCAGTTCGAGCATCTTGTCATCGTCGTAAGTGAAATCGTATTTCTTACGCATGTGATTCAAGATATCGAGGAACGCTTTCTCTTCTAGGTCGATGCCTAGGTCTTCAAACGAGCCCATTTCTTTCACGATATCAAAGATAATGTCGGTCATTTCTTGAGAGAAGGTATCGAACTCCTCACCATTCAACACATCATTTTCACGACGTTCGTTGTATTGTTCCACCAGCGATTGGAAGCGCTTAGAGAAATTCATCCCTTGTAGCTGGTTGACCTTCTTGAAATCGCTTATCGCCTTCTCTAGTAGCTTCTGAAGTAGCTGAATTTTGGTGTTTGGCAGCTTAATCTTGTTGATACGAGCTAGGTAATCTTCGTCAAAAATATCGATAGCTTCGGCGTGCTCATCACCAATCGTAAAGATCTCTTCTACTCCATCGGCACGAAGTGCTTCTGCCACTAACTCACGAACACGTCTATTCATTTGTGCCGTGTCTGGTGCATCACCTTTGGTTAGCTTAAAGATTATAGAGCGCACTGCGATATAGAAGTGAATTTGGTCACGCTCTTGCTGAGATAACAATTCACTACCACAGCAAACATCATAAGCCGCCTTCATACGGCCCACTAAAGCCATGAATCGGGTTTCGCCTTTCTTGGTTTGAAGGATGTATTCTGCCGACTGATTAAGGCACTCCAGCTGCTTACACGGCTCTCCTGTGTAATAACCTGACGTATCGAACTTGTGGAACATCTGTCTTAATAGATCGAGGTGGTTCTTCACCTCAATGACAGAAAAACGAATATCTTCAAAGTTAGTCTCATCAGCCTTTGAATACATTGCTAAGGCTTGATTCATTCGCGACTTGATACCAATGTAATCGACAACCAGCCCTTTCGCCTTGCCTTCAAACTTACGGTTAACACGTGAGATGGTTTGAATCAGGTTGTGTTTCTGCAACGGCTTATCGATGTAGATAGTATCCAATTCAGGAACGTCAAAACCTGTTAACCACATGTCGACTACAATGGCTATTTTGAAATTCGACTTAGGACTCTTAAACTGCTGGTCGAGCGATTTTCGATATTCCTTGGTTCCTAACAGGCTGTACTGATCAGGATCATCGTCTTTGCCGCGCGTCATCACCATTTGCACCATCGCAAGTGGCTTTAACTCTTCTTTCTCTTTATCAGTCAGCTCGACGCCATCAATTGATAGCTTTTCCTCAAACCATTCTGGCCTTAAGATTTTGACTTGCTTATAAAAATCAAACGCGATTTCACGACTCGCACAGACAAACATCGCCTTGCCCTTTATCGTAGAACCTTCTTTAACTCGCCCTTCATAATGTTCAACAAAGTCTTTCGCCAAAGCTTCAATACGGTCAGGGTCGCCAAGAATCGCGTTCATATTGGCAGTAGCTTTCTTACTCTCTTCTATCTGATGTTCATTGGTGCCAGCTTCTGCGCACGCTTGGTAGTATTTCTCGACCTCTTCAAGCTTGCTGTTATCAAGAATGACTTTGGCTGCTCGGCCTTCATAAACAATACGAACCGTAATTTCATCATTAACCGATTCTGTCATGGTGTAGCTGTCTACTGCATCACCAAATACATCAAGGGTGGCATCTATCGGCGTTCCGGTGAAACCAACGTAAGTCGCGCTTGGTAGAGAATCGTGCAGATACCTAGCAAAGCCGTATGTCTCTTTCACATCGACGGCTATACCATCTTGATATTTGATCACCACTTTCTTATCGAGGTTGACCTGTGAACGGTGAGCTTCATCGGAAATACAGATGATGTTTGTACGCTCTGAAAGCAATTCGATGTCTTCGGTGAACTTATGAATGGTAGTCAGGAACACACCACCACTCTTGATGCCTTGCAGCTTGTCTCTTAAATCTTGACGGCTTTTAACTGGCACAACCATCTCATCACCAATGTAATCAGAGGCATTACAGAACTGTTTAGAAAGCTGGTCATCGAGATCGTTGCGGTCGGTAATAAGTACAATGGTCGGGCTTTCAAAATCGATGCTTTTCATCAATAGGCGAGATAGAAACTGCATGGTAAAGCTCTTACCACACCCTGTTGCACCAAAGTAAGTACCGCCTTTACCACTACCGTATGGCTTACGTTCTTTGTCGATGTTGTAGTAAAGCTTACGCGCTGCGTAGTACTGCGGGTAACGACAACAGACTTTTATCTCTTTCTTAGAGGTATCAGGGAAGAAAACAAAGTTCTTCACTACATCAAGTAATCGAGTTTGGTTAAACAACCCGGCAATCATGGTGTAGAGGGAATTAATACCCTCTTTTTCGGTAGACTCGTTGCCCGTTACTTTGCGCCACGCGTAAAAAAACTCATACGGCGCAAACAGGTTGCCCATTTTGTTGTTCACGCCATCGCTGATGATGCACATCGCGTTGTAGACGAACAGCTTGGGAATATCACGGCGATAACGAACGCAAATTTGCTTCCATGCATCAAAGATGGTCGCGTCTTTCTCTCGCACGGCACTTTTGAATTCAAGCACCACCAGCGGTAAGCCGTTCACATAAAGGATGCCATCAGGGATTCGAACTTGTTCATCGACACCTTCAATCTCTAGCTGGTTAACGATTTTATAGATATTGGTATCAGTCGGGTCTAGGCGATATGTTTCTAAGTAACTAACATTACCCTCTGCAACTTCTCTATCAGTATTATCTGATTTAGATTTATTCTCTAGCAACGGGACAAACATCAAGCGTAAGGCTTGTGCCAAATGTCTTGTGTCGATTAACTCAATATAGAGGTCTTTCTTTGAGCGATCTTCACGCTTAAACAGAAAGCCATTGGTTAGCCATTGGCAGAAGGTTTTATTGCTATGGTATAAATCACTGGCAGGCAACGTTGAGATCATACGAACAATGGTGTCAATTTCGCTCTCGGTTATAGCATCGCCTCGGTACTGCTTGGCAAGGTAGCGGCGTAAGTCATCTAAGATGAGTACTTGTTCTTTGTCTTCACGCGCTATTTGTTCACCCACTACGTGTGGGTAGCCTTGCTCACCCAATAGCTCAATAATGGCCTGTTCGAGTTTGGCTTCAGTAAATTTTAAGCTCATCGCCTTTTCCTACTGCTGTTTGACGTTGTTTGTTGTTTTCTAAATTGAGTTATTTAAATTTGTTTTGTAGTAACTCGGTTTCGGGCTTTGTTCCATTTTCTCAACACCGCAGATCTTGTCACCTCCGCAGAATCAGATATATTTTGAATAATATTTCTGAATTAAAGCGAACATATTACGCTTACGCTTGTACGTGGTAGCGAGTTGCGCCACCTGACTATAAAATGTCGCCAATTGAGTAGGATGCGATTTCAGCATATTCTCTAAACGTCGAAGTAACTCTAAAGCTTGATCGTAAGCCGTATTATTGGTCTGTTCGATATAAGATGAGACTGCTCGCAGATAATAATCCAGCGTATTTTCAGGTTTATCATCCACAATATGATCGGCAAGCGAAATAAGTCCTTGTATTGATATTTTATGCTCGGCAACCCATTCGCACGCTTTGTCTAATTGCTGGTTATCGATATAGAACAGAACCAAGGCATCCGTACGATCAGAAGCTTGATTATAGCGGTCTGGTTGTTGATAGGCATTGGCAAGTAGCAGTTCAGTGCGGGAGAAAAATTCAACATCATCAATTTGGTAATTGGCTTTAAACTTCGCTAACTGTTGATAATATTGAAAGCTTGGTGATTGTTCTAACAAACGGTTAGCTAATACCCATGCAGAATGGATTTCACCTAGTTCAACATAAAGACGGAATTGAGCTTGTTCGCACGCACGAAGTTCATAATCACTCGCCATTTTTTTCGCCTTAGCTAACCAAAACTCAGCTTCTAACGGCTCTTGCTCATCAATGAACATATCAACAACTTCAAGATAATCTCGACACGTTCGTGCTATTTTTTGTTTAATTTCCGCCACTTCACGCCAATCGGAGCTGTGTTTCATTAACGGAACTGCCCATGAGCGTAAGTTCCAGCTACTCTCATCTTGCGATGCTTGATCTATCGCTTGGCGGCATAAGGTTAGAAAGTGGGTGTTAGATTGCCAAATCGCTCCAAAACTCTCTTCAATCGAAGGAAATACTTCAAATTCGTAATGGGTCAAACGCTCAAACATCCACTGCGCTTTCTCTTGCTCACTCCAATTAAGCTTTGCCAGCGTCTTTGGCATGTGTTCGTTAATCATGCTTTCAATGCCATAACGATCGCCATTGGAGTCATCAATTTGCTCTAGCACCTTATTCAACCGTTCAACAAGGTAGTTGATTAATTTCCATTGATGATCGGCGTTAAGGCTTTGCATTGATTCAATGATCATGTTCAATTGAATTTCTGCTGAGTTGAAATAATCATGGCTTTCTCGCCAATCCCAGAGCTGTTCTCGCGGTAAGGCTTGGGTAACCAACTTTTTCAGCTCGCCATATACGGCTGGCTTTTCGCGTATTTCAATTTTTGTCAGCAGTGCATTCCATGTGTACTCATCTTCTTCTAGGTATTCGAGTAGCATCTCTACCATGGCCTCTTCACCAAGGCTTTGCAGGTGATTTTTTATGGTATCTCGTTCACTACTTTGGTTTAAAGCTTGTTCTTGGTCTTGTAGGCAAAGGGCAACCGCCACGCCGTGCTTGCACAACATTTGATATTGCGCCGCAGGGCAAGTACAAGTGCCAACCAGATCGCCAGTGAAATCGAGGCTCACTTGATAATTGAGGCTGCCTTTGACCTGTGCGGTCGCGGTGTTGCCAACAAGGTTAAGCTTGCGTACTGCACCACTGCGTGAAAGCAAGATGCCTTTTTGCAAAGTGCTTGTTTCACACAGTGTCGTCAATTCAGAAATGTCGATTTCACGAGTATTAGTTGCGTTCATTATATTATGGTTCCACCTACGCTTTGCTTTGTTCTATTTCGGATTCATCTAATTCCCACCTTCGTTATCTCAGAACCGAGGCGCGAGGTATCTGAGATCTCGCTTTTCACCACCGTCAAAAACGAGATTCCTGATAAGTTCGTCCCTCACTTTCTGGAATGACGAAAGGTTACTCTGCCAGCGCCTTAGCTTGTTCTACTGGCAGGTTCTCTAAATCAACTTCGCCGGAAAGCAATTTAGGAAGTAACGTGTCACGGAGCTGCGATAAGCTATCTATCTCTTTTGATAGAACCTCAATTTTTTGGTCAATTGGTTCAACAAGATTATGGAAAGCTTCGACTAGCTCTTGAGAAGGAGTAATAAATGGAACTTTTTTCAATTCTTTCAGGTTTATTGAATTAAATAGAGTTCCGGAAGAGCCGTTATCCCCGAGCTTCTTCTCAATGTGACTCATAAATGCATATGTAAATGAACGAGAATCACTATTATGTTTAATTGCTCCAATACCTCGACCAATACAACAATCAATAGATGCCATATTCTTATCGCCGACTGGTGCACGAACACTGATTAAAGTGTCTCCTGCTTTTGCATATCGTTTAGGGTCTGTTGTATAAACACGAACATCAGGGTAACGGAAACCAAAATCTCGTCGTCCTTGGAAAAACGCAATTCCTTCTCCATCTTCGTTGTAAGTTTCACCCTTAGGTGACTGTCCCATCGTGATTTTGAAGTGCTCTCCCATACAGCTAGCCTCCCATCCTTTAGGAATCAAACCCAACTCAGACTCAACGAGCTTTTCTGGGAAAAGCGAGGCAGTAGTCACATCCATCCCTTTTGGCTGTTCGCCGTTCATTTTGGCTTTTACAGGGTCGAAGTCGACAAACCAAGATTTGAATAACGTTTGCGCCATTTGCTCTAGGGTTTGGTTAATTTGGTTGTTGAGAGTGATTTTGTTATTAAACGAACTCAACTGTTGAACAATAAGATTCTGCACGTTTCTAGGCGGGACTTTGACAGATAATGCGTATACATCTTCACGTCTGGTCGATGGGATTGCAGAGCCTGAGTCCAAAGCATTAATATCTTGAGTAAGAAGTTGAAAATAAACCCACTTCATATTCAAATCAAACTTTGGTTCAACGAAGTAAGCCGTATCTATTACATAAAAGGGCTTGTTGGAGAAATGAACTCCTCTGTAAGCCCCTTTTCGACCGATAATTACACTGGGAAAAGGACATAATGGAGCTTCAGTAAAACCAACAGGCCCATTAGTGCC
Source organism: Vibrio sp. 10N.261.51.A4 (assembly GCF_041471945.1). Taxonomy (NCBI): domain Bacteria; kingdom Pseudomonadati; phylum Pseudomonadota; class Gammaproteobacteria; order Vibrionales; family Vibrionaceae; genus Vibrio; species Vibrio sp. 10N.261.51.A4. The sequence goes on along the minus strand of NZ_JBFRPJ010000130.1, from coordinate 11,933 downwards.
ATAAACTGGAAAACCATCGGTTTTGTGCTTGTAATCTTTTAGCCCTTTGCCATAACGAAGTTCAACCAATTCTCCCCAATTTGTATCAACCCACTCTTCAGAGCTCCATTTCTTAAGTTCACTCCCCATAACCCAACGCCTCCAAGTTACGGCGAATCGCTTTATCCAACTCTTGCGATTGATTCATTTGGCTGTACAAGGTTTGTGAAAGCTCGCTCATCTTGGTTTCAAAAGGAATGCCATCATCTTCCACATCAGCTGCGCCAACATAGCGGCCCGGAGTCAGCACAAAATCATTAGCTTTAATGTCTTCAATCGTCGCTGATTTGCTAAAGCCTGCTTTATCTTCATACTTCTCTACTTTGCCGTCGCCACGCTCAATGCGCGCTTTGAGTTCTGCTTCATCACAGCGCCAAGCATGGTAAGTGTCAGCAATCAGCGCAATATCGTCTTTAGTCAGCTCTTTGTTGGTGCGGCTAATCATGGTGCCCATCTCACGGGCATCAATGAACAGCGTCTCTTTTTGGCGGTTACGGAAACCTTTGGTGGTGTTCTCGGTTTTGTCTTTTGTGATAAACCAAATACACACAGGGATTTGCGTAGTAAAGAACAGCTGCCCCGGCAAAGCGATCATACATTCAACGCGATCGTTCTCGATTAGCTGCTGGCGGATCTCACCTTCACCAGACGTATTTGAGCTCATTGAGCCGTTCGCCAATACAAAGCCTGCTGTGCCTGTTTCGCTTAGCTTAGAGAGCATGTGCAAAATCCATCCGTAGTTGGCATTACCTGTTGGCGGGGTGCGATAGCCAGCAAAGCGCGCATCATCGGTTAGCTCTGCTTCATTACGCCAACCTTTAAGGTTAAACGGTGGGTTCGCCATGATGTAATCGGCTTTTAAGTCTTTATGCTGGTCAGCAAAAAAGGTATCGGCGGCACGCTCACCTAAGTTGCCAGATAAACCGCGAATGGCTAAGTTCATCTTCGCCAGTTTATAAGTGGTCGAGGTCAACTCTTGACCATAAATAGCAATATCTTTGGTGCGCCCTTCGTGCTCTTTAATGAACTTTAAAGACTGAACAAACATACCGCCCGAGCCACAAGCCGGGTCGTAGATCTTACCTTGGAAAGGTTCTAGCATTTCAGCTAACAGTGTTACCACTGACTTAGGCGTATAGAATTCGCCACCACCTTTACCTTCGGTTGCTGCAAACTTACCTAGAAAGTATTCGTAAACACGACCGACTAAGTCTTCTTCGCTCATGTCACATTCGTTAGCTAACGTATCGATGTTTTCAATGCTGTCGATAAGTGACGCCAGCTTTTTCACTTCCAAACCTTGGCGCGAGAAGTAGTTATCTGGCAAAGCGTCTTTTAAGCTTGGGTTGTTTTTTTCGATAGTCGATAAAGCGGTATCAATGATGATAGCGATATCATCTTGCTTAGCGCGTGCTTTAACAAATGACCAACGCGCATCTTCTGGTAAAAAGAAGATGTTGTCTTGTTGGTAGAACTCTTTCATCTCAACAAAAGCTTCTTGCCCGTCGTCTATCATCTTCTGACGGCGTGCTTCAAACTTGTCGCTGATGAACTTTAAGAACACAAGGCTTAATACCACGTGTTTGTATTCAGATGACTCAACACTGCCACGCAGCTGATTAGCGGTATCCCAAAGGGTCTCTTCAAAGCCTTTGGTCGCTTTCTTAGCTTTTGACGCAGGCTTAGCTTTTGAGGCGGGTTTCTTGTTAGCGGGTTCTTTTGCCATGTTCTTAATTACTCGAATAATGTAGGACTCTGCTTTCAACCGCAGACTATTGAGGAAGATTATATATGAAATTGAATGAGTTGAATTGATAAAGCTCCGATTTTAGGCGCTTTTTACGTGCCTTAAGATAAGGAAATATCCAAATGATCGAGCATTTTAAAAAAGCCACAAAATTCGTTTAATCTTTATAAATAATTCAGTGGCTAGATTAGCAGCACTTAACAGTCTTGTAGGCACTCTGCATGAGCTTCACAACATTTGATTGATTACCCCAAGGTAAACATGCCTATCTCCGCACTTACAGGGGAGCTCAACATTTACGTGACTAAATTTGGTGTAACCTTACAGCTATTTGATTTGCCATGATTGACTCTTGGGTTATCCCTTTTTCCAGTTCAGACATAATGGACTCTAACTTAGGGGGGATAAGTTTTGAGACACGATCCCAGTTTTGGTATTGGTCTGCAAACAAGTCTGAGCGACCATGTTCTTTGAGAGTATCTGTTGATAAATTAGGTAGCAGCATATAAGTCGCTCCCGATGATAAAGCTAAAGAGATACCTTTAGGATCGGTATCAAACCAAGCTATAAGCTCTACGCCTGGAAAAGCCAACGCAATTTCTTTTGATATTACTCCCGTGTCCTTATCTCCTCGGTAAACAATAAGAGGATTAGATCCTATGTCGGTTTGTACTAATCTAAACTTAGAAAATGCTTCATAGTTTTCAACAATCACAACTTGGCTGTGCTCAATGCTCGTCAAATGACTTAGAGCTACCTCAATGTTCATGCCCTCTTGTAAGTCATATGATTTACCATTTATGTTCGTGGACAAAATCCCATAAACTTTAATGACCTTGTCTTTGACAGGACTTGAGCTTAACTTCTCGTTAGGAAAGAACTGAGCCATATCCGTTCGAGAATTAGGGATGGGATCAGTTAAAAGATCAAAACCAGATTGCTCTTTAATCACCTTCCTAATTTGACGTATATCTCTAGGCGTCAGCTGCAAATGTTCTCCTCTGGCGCTCCCAACACTAAAGTCGCGATGAAAAGTATCAAACACGCCACTCAGCGCTACACTGGCACCTTCATTAACCTTCGCAGGAGAGAAGAGTTGCTTTAACCGATTTAAATCACTACCCGTTATATCATCAATAATTCTACTCACAGTTTCCTCGCTATAGACACATCTTCTAAGTGAAGGTTGCCGTAACCTATATTGCTACCTTTTGCTAAATAGGTATAAGACCCGATAGGCTCAACGGTAAAGCCTTTGCTATCTTCGGGAAGCATTGAACTATGGAAATTAAGCACGCTAAATAGCCACACGTCTTTAGCGCAAGTGAGCTGGTCAAGATCTTCCGGTAAGTCACTATTGATTTGCTCGTAATACTCCAAAGCGGAAATGCTGGTTTTTCCCTTACCAATAAAGGCTTCAGCAAAAAAGGTATCGCAATGAGAATCAATGTCCGCTTCAATCAGCTCTTGTATTTCAACATCAAGAGTCAATTCTCGTCGCTCAGCTTCTTCAACAACCGGAAGCTCTTCTTGTTCTGCAGGCTGTGCCGTAATTTTTTCAACAATATCAGCCAATTCCGGCTCTTGGTCCATATCATCAGGATTTGGGTGATGCGCAAATTGTAACGGCTCTGAAAGCCAAAACATCGGTATACCATCGTGCTTTGCTACCTCATCAGGCAAAATCAAATCGTCACTTGGTGTCCAGTGTGGCTCTTGATCAATAAACCGATCAAAGGCATTGATCAGGTCCTTATCGCGTTCGCGGTTACGATACTTCAGCATCAAAGCTCGGAGTTGAATTAGGATAGATCCTAGCTCTTGTTGGCAACTACGAATCGCACTGTGCATTTCAGCACAAAACAAGGTGTTGAGCTCGGAGTTATCTCCAGCCATTTCACTCAACAACTTAAAAGAGAAAGCTTTCATGCCACTAACAAGCTTTTCAGCTTGCTCTATAGCAACTTGGTTCTCTTTTTGTTTTTGAGCGAGCGTATGGCCATAGCCAAAGTCATAACTGATACGGTTTCTTAGACGACGACAAGACTCTTGCAAGTCCATTGTGATTTCATAAACCACACCTTCAAGGCTATTAAACCTATCCGCCTCTTGTTCTCTTTTGCCATTTAATTTAGCTTCCAGGTATTCTTGCGCTAAGCTCTGAATTTCTGGAATGCGCTCAGCATGTTGTGTCCCAAGAAATGAACTCGCTTCCGTTTCAAGGAAGTAGTTCATCAATGCTTCCATCTTAGGGTGCACGCGGTAGCCGCGGCTTGTCACGATAACAACACGGGCTTCTTTTAATTTACGTAGGTCATTGGCGTTTTCATGAGTTTCACGTATCGTGCCATTTTCAAAAACATGCGTTAGTGTGTCCTTTGCTTGGCTGATTAAGCGAAGCATGTGGTTAACACCACCATGTTTCCCATTGTTTTGAGGGCTCATCAAAAGTCGAACTCCCCTTGGTTCTCGTTTGCTTTGTTAACTGTCTCAACGATCTTTTCATGCGTATCGATGAAATCGAGCACCTCGTAGACAAAGTCTAATTTTCCCGTCATCACATAGAGTTGGCGCTCTTTGTTTACTAAATGAGCCACCCCTTCTTTAACCAGAAATTCGACAACTACATTGAGTTTATCCGCTGCACTGTCACGCACTTTTTTTCGACTCACTTTTGGAAGTCGATAAATACTATCGAGTTTCTCCATCAAGCTAGGAGACGATTGGATTTGCGCACTCAGCATAGGCACATTTAACTCATCACCACCAACCATCACTGCTTCAACTTGAGCAGCCTCACTGACTGTCGCTACGAACTTAACCACAGGTCGAATGATACCGTGTACATTACTCATCAACGCGGTCACCTGACGACGATTGTGGTCGTCGATACTTTTATAGGTAACATAATAGGCGCTGGTTCTGCTCGTACATTGGAGCTCGCGCCCCATAAGAGTCAACGCTTGATTGATTTCTCGGCGTGTACGATCCTCTTTAAGCGTCTTGTAAGCTTCACGATCCGTTGCTGGGCAGATAAAGCTACCACTAAGTAGAGATTCTAAGACTTGTGATACTGGCTTCATGCTTCTACTCCTGTGCTAGTTTCAGCGGCTTTAGCTAACGCAAGTTTGCTTACTTTAGGTTTGTTGAAAATGTTCTTGTAAGGCGTTAAGTGATACAGATACTTAAATAAGTTGGCCGTACGATTATTGCCATCGGGTTGAGCCGCGATAACATTGAAGTTATGTGCCCCCATCATTTTGAGCAGTTTGGCTTGGTTTTCTGCCGTCAGCTTACCAATCTCATCGGTTGGGTAAGTTATTGATAGTCGACTTGCTCCACGTTGTTGTGTCAGAAGTGCTAAATACAACATGGATTGAATGAGCAAGTTCGTACCATTACTGGCCAAATCACGCATATCTTTATCTGTTTTGGCCGTTTTACGCTGGTTGTTCTCGATGACTTCAAATTTGATGTCAAACAGCTCAGTAGGCTTTTTAACTTTCTCGGCACTAATATGGTATGTCAGTGTGCTTAAAGCGTTGAAAAACTCTTTGCTTGGTAGCTCAGCCGATCCCGTTTTATCCCACTCTTCGTAAATCTCAGAGAAGTTAATAATATCTTGCCAACCTTGTAGTTTGGAAAGTGAACTCTCAACATTAATGTCAATAGAACCAACCACAGAGAACGTGTTATTGAGCTTTACTTGTTCAGAGATATTACGACCAAGTTTTTTAATCTCACGGTCGAAACCAAGTAGCCGATGCTTGAAGTCAACGAGCATACGCCCCATGTTAACTGCGCTTTCAATTGTTATGCTGGTCACCTGAGGAATAATGTCATTCATGATGATTTCTAGAATATCAATTCGCTTTGAGTCACTAGCAACAATATCCTCTGTAATGGCGTTTCGGCTGCTTTCATTCCAGAAACGATACAGCTCCCCGTCACCAAGGTTGAGAGTGATAGTTTCCATCTGTTGTATATCTTTTTTACGTAGCTTAGTAAGCCTCTCTAACTCCGGGAGTTTGCTCTCTACATAGCTCAAGAGTGAATTTAAATCGCCGTTATAATCGAGCGCTTCTTGGCTGCCTTCTTCGCCCTCAAACATCACATAGTTAGTTAGGCGAGAGATTGCACTGTCAGCTCGCTGTTTGTGGTTTCTCAAGATAGAGAGCTTCTCATCAAACTCTTTTTTGGTTCGATGAGCTTTGGCTCTCAACTCTTTCAGTTTAGTTTCAAAAGATTCAAACTCTTGATGCACCGTTTCAAGTTCTTTGACCTTAGTATTTCGATCGTCACGTCTCTTAGGATCATCCACTTCATAAACAGCAAGCCATATCTCGTATTCTTTGATTTTATGAGACTTCACTTTTAAGTTTTTGATCTCATTATCAAGCAATTCAATTTCTTCTTTGTAGCGTTGATAGATTTCACCGCTAATACCTTGATCACTCAACCGCTGTTCATACTCCGTTTTGATGCGCTGTTTGTTCTCGCCCAACGTCAGAGTACTTTTTTCCAGTAGTTCATCTATAGCTCCGATCGTGAGATCAAGTGATGATTCAACATTGCTAATTTGAGTAAGCCTGTCGTTGTTTAGCTCTAATTTTGCTTCTTCAAAACGTTCAAGCGTTACTGAGATTTCCCTATCAATCAGGGCTATAGCTTTCTCAATCGATTTGATGTTTATATTAATTTTTTCGACTAAGCCCTCTTTTGCACGGGCAATCTCTATTTTCTTGTTTTTAAGGTTAACCTTAGTTTGTGATAGGTCACCCTCAGCGTTTCGCAGTTCATTGCGTAATCGTGATAACTCAAGCGTTGACTGCTTAACAGCAAAATCATTTTTCAAAATTTGCTTATTGAAATCAGCCTCTGCGTCTTCAAGCTCAACGATACGGTCCATCAAGTGAGCCTGCTCTTCCACATCAGCTTTGTTGGTGACACTACAATCTGCTAGGTTGCTCGTATCGATATATAAATCGTACATTGAACCTGAATCTTCAGTCATTGATGGTGTGAGTGTCGTGTCCATCAAAAGCTCATCGGTGAGAACACGACCAAGTGGAGAGCTTTGCCACCCCTGTCGATTAGCCTCCAGGAACGAGAACAAGGTTCCTGAATCTGGGTCTAATCGGTTACTGACTACTTTTAGCCTGGTTTCGGCATCGCGCATATTTCGACGAGTGGCCTCTAATCTTTCGAGTAGCTTTTCACGTTTAGTTTGTAAGTTGACTCCTTCCTTCTCACTCAAAGTTGTCGTGTGTTTTAACGTGTCTACTTGTTCTTGTAATCTGTCCTTCTCAGACTCCAACTGCTCTCTCTGCTCAATGAGAAACTCATCAATATCTGGGTTCTTTAGTCGCTGCTTTTGAGTAGCGAGTTCAGCCCTATGCTCCATAAGAGCCTGAGATTTATCCGCTGTAAAAATCGTATGGGTTTGGGTCAGTTCCTTTAACTGTGGCTGATATACATCGTCTATCTTGTCTTTTTTAACCTTGCACTCTTTCTCGGCATCAAGTTTTTGCTCTGTTAGGTCAGACTTTTCTTTATTGAACTTACTAACAAGGTTTTGTTTGTCTTTCTCATACTTTGCTTTCGCATCATTTACCTTAGTTTCAAGATCGGCGTAACTTTGTCTTTGTTGTGCCACCCTGTCTTCCATTTCTGGCAATTGCTTTAGCTTAACGGACAGTTCTGGATAACCACTATTTTCGTATGTTATAAGCTTGCTGTGATGTACTTCGATCTCAGAGTTAATACTTGTGATAGAGCGTTGAAGAGCGCTCTTTTGAACCTCTTTATCAAGCTTATCTTGATTAATTTCGCCAATCTGCTTGTCACTGTTTTCAAGAAAATCTGAGCGCTCGATTTCGGTTTTCTTAAGAGATTCATCAAGGCTTTCAGAGGCTTCACGAATGATTGTTAAGGCATTGGCGAGCTGAGTGGTTAGATAGGCAATCTGCTTATTGTTCGCAATAGCTTCAATGAACGCTTCTTTTTTGGCTAGGAACGCTGTTAGGCCGTTGTAGTCATCACACCATTGTTCAATTCTGTTTGCATCCACACCAAACTCTAATGTGCTATTTCCTTGCTCGAGGATATCCAGGAAAAGCGCCTTTGTGTCGGCCATATTGAATTCACCTTGAATCAACGCCGCTGTGATTTTTTCAATGTGACGGACATCATGACGACCAGAGCACAAAGAGTAGCTTAAGAACTGATTACTCAAATTCCCTGCATTAATATTTTGGATAATTTCGCGGTACTCTTTGACGCTAGTAATACGCGACTCGTATTCTAAGCCGTTAGCGTTCAGCTCCGCGGCCAGCTTTGTACAGCCGATTGCGTAAGGCTTGTCTTCGCTATCTTGTTTAATGATCACTGACTGCTCAAACTGACCTTTAACGAAAAGGTAAACAATGCCACCTTTAGTACTAAGGTTTCGATAACAAATGACATGAGCAACTTGACCACGAGCAGTAATGTACTCGAAAACAATATAACTGTTGTTGTGTGGTAAATACCATTCTGCAAAGGGCTTATTGACATTCGATTTCCTGACGATCTGCGTGCCAGTCGCTCCATAAAAGAACGGAATGAGCCTTAAAAGTGATGTTTTGCCTTCTCCGTTACCGCCAGTGATCTGAGTGGGAGCGTCAAAAGAATACTCAGAAAACATCTTGTTTTTCTGATAAGAATTTATTGCGATAACTTTGGTCAATCCGGCATACATCATCGTATCTATCTCGAGTTATGTTGTTTTTCTTGACTGAAAATCAAACAGTTTGAATTTGTGGCCACTAAATCAGGTTACAGCTTTCAATACCATCGACTCACTCACAGTAAAGATTCCTGACTTTTCTTGCCCTTGTCAATATCCACAATAAATATATGTACTTTTTTGCTACATGTATATACTGTATACATCAACATGTAACATTTATGAGCACGAACATGAATCAAGCAGATATCAAATGGGACCAACAAGTACGATTTCGACTAATTGAGATAATTGCTCTTTGGGAGGGTCGACTGACGACAAATCACCTATGTGATGCTTTTCACATAGGGAGACAACAAGCTTCCAGGGATATCAACAAGTACATTAGCTTAACTGACCAAGGTCAATTGATACTGGATAGAACAATTAAAGGCTATAGGCCAGCAGACAACTTTAAGCCTTTATTTACTCAAGGCACTGCTCATGAGTATCTACTTATGCTTCATCAGCAATATAACCAAGAAGAGACCTTCGAGTTCTTTAATTGGGGGGAAGCTCAATCGACCGTATTGAACGTTCCTGAAAGGGCTATATCACCAAGCATTGTTCGAGGATTAATTGCGGCAGCAAGGGCTAACCTTCGAGTCGATATTGACTATGTATCGCTCTCTACACCTGAGGTTCGAGGTCGAATTATTGCGCCTCACAGCTTAGTCTATGATGGGATCAGGTGGCATGTAAGAGCATATTGTGAAGAGAAAAATGAATTTCGAGATTTCGTGTTAAGTCGCTTTAGGAACGAACCTGACTTAATGGATAAGTCACCAAAAATGCGAGAACATGATGACAACTGGAACCATCAAGTTAAGTTAACGATTACACCTAATCCTTACTTGTCTGAGCAACAACAAGTTGTTGTTGCTGACGACTACGCTATGAAAAACAAGAAGATGGAAATAGTAACTCGTGGAGCTTTAGTCAATTATTACTTGCGACGTATGAGCGTCATACAAGACCAAAAGCTGCTAAAAGAACAACCAGAAGCCTACCAATTGACAGCTTACTTTGACGTAAGTCTACCTAGATAAATCAAGGTTCGTTCGAGACAGCCCGATAAGATTGGTGATGTTCTAGATGGAACATTACCTGTCTACTCGAAACTAGGGCTGACTGTATTTATGGTGTAAAGATCCATGAATATACGCTCCTTGCTGAATGCTTTAAAACAGCAGCCTACATCTATTGTAAAGTGACGACTAAAAACACCCTACATTTCACTCGATAAGTTTTTAGCTAATATTCCTTTTCTGATACCAAATAACCTCTGACACATCACAATCAAAGTACTGACACAAGGCATCAAGAGTTTTTGTGGTTGTAGTGTACCCTTCATCTCGGATCATTTTCGCCATGGCCGAACGCTGAATACCTATTTCGGCAGCAATTTGAGCTCCAGAGATCTTCCGTCCCTCTTCCGCTGATTTTTTATCTATAAGTTCCTTTAAGTTATATCTAATCACACATCAATTCCTAAAAGATATAATAATGTGTCTTTATAAAACACAAAAGTATGGTTAAGCTGATTTTGTGTCTTGTTAAAACACAAACAATGGAGGTCAAATGGACCAATTATTACTTACAGCAAAAGAGCTTGCAGGTCGTATCAAATTTAGCGCCAACTATATCAATTCGACTCTGCGAGATTCAATTTTCATCGAAGGTAAACACTACATTCGACCATTCAATGGTAGAAAAATTCTCTACATTTGGGAAGAGGTAGAGGCAGAATTATACCAATCTGCATCACGTAACCTTCAGTATATTCCAATGGCTGGCGGGAGGGTGTGTCATGGGTAGTATCAATTCACGTAGCGGTAAGCTCTATCTCGACTTCCGATATGAAGGTATGCGTTGCCGTGAGCAAACTGCACTGCCTGCAACTCAAGTAAACCAACGCAAGCTACAGAAACTGCTAAATCAAATTGAAGCGGACATTCGCCTGAGTTGTTTTGTATATAGTGAGTACTTCCCTGAGTCTAAGAAAGCTCAAACATTTTTGAAACAAGACATCCAAGCTCAAAAACGCAAACAGGAATTACTTGGTAATTACAAAACGGCAGTACAAGAGCTACAAGGAATTGAAACTGTCTTGTTCGAAAGCTTCGCACAAGAGTGGTATGACGAAAACGAAGTGCGTTGGAAAGAGAGCTATAAGGACAGTATGAAGATCTACTTATGGTCGTACCTTGTACCCCACTTCGGGCATTTAGACGTCGCGAAGATCTCTCGACCTGACATCTTAAAGTACCGTGCTTCTTTAGTGAAACCGCGTAACAACGGCAAAAAATTATCTGCCGAGTTCATTAATCATGTCATGACACCACTGCGCATGATTTTGAGCGAAGCCGGAGATCGCTACGATTTTCGTTCGACGTTTGAAAACATCAAACCACTACGTGTTGAACGCACTAATGTAAACCCGTTTGATTTTAACGAAGTGAACTTGTTTTTATCATCGGTACGTTCCGATTTTAAAGATTACTTCACCGTTCGTTTCTTCACCGGAATGCGCACCTCAGAGATCGATGGTCTGAAATGGAAGTACATAGATTTTGAGCGTGGTTTAATTTCAGTTCGAGAAACGTTTGTACACGGCCGTTCAGACACAACGAAAACGGTGGGTTCAACAAGAGACATTCAAATGTCATCTGTTGTACTTAAAGCTATAAAATCCCAATACAAAGTGACTGGTACTAAGGAGTATGTGTTCTGCAATGCAGCTGGAAACCCTTTAGATAAAGGTAACGTCAGAGACCGAATCTGGAAGCCGACACTTAAAAACTTGGGAATGGAATATCGCCGCCCTTATGAGACTCGACATACGGCTGCAACATTATGGTTAGCAGCCGGAGAAGCACCTGAGTGGATAGCTCGCCAAATGGGCCATACCACTACAAAAATGCTGTTCACAGTTTACAGCCGATATATACCAAACCTAACCAGGCAAGACGGCAGTGCTTTTGAAAAGTTATTAGATGCTAATTTAAATGGAGGAAAGTAAATGGCTTATTCACCTCTAGCTATTCACTGCACCAGTTTGTGCTGTGACATTCTTCAGGCTCAGCGTTTTCAGAAAATCTCTCATCAAGATATTGATTGGCTATACGATGAAATTTACGAACTTATCAAGCAACGTACTGAACTATGGCCAGATAAATTCCATCATGAACATGTCTTTATTGATTCAGTCACGCGCGGTGTACTAAAAGCACTACATCTATGTAAAGACAAGCCAAATAATCGAGATGCCAGTTGGCTGTTGATTGCAATGCAATCACGGATCAGTTTTTCTTTGAAGCAATTGCATTAATGAGAGCTACTCAAAAAAGAGCCAAATGAACCGTAAGCGTGCCATGAACA
>NZ_JBFRPJ010000129.1:1309-1811 GCF_041471945.1 Vibrio sp. 10N.261.51.A4 | reverse complement strand
ACAGCCATTTTGAACTTAATCGAACACTTATCAGTCGTCCAAGACACTCGGTCAGACATTAATCAGAAGCATGATCTTATCGATGTCATGTTCCTTGTAATTAGCGCCATCGCATCTGGATGTGAAGGATGGCAAGATATTGAATTGTTTGGGAAAGACAAACTAGATTGGCTGAGAAAATACAGAACATTTGAACATGGTATTCCACGTCGGCATACAATAGCCCGTATTTTACGTTCAGTTGTCGCAGAATCTTTGCTAGAGGCATTAGCCCTGTGGATTAACGAGCAACGCACTAGTCAACACAAGCCGATAATCGCATTCGATGGAAAAGTGCTGCGTGGCTCATACCGAAATGACAAAAAAACAGCGTTACAATTGGTTACCGCCTACGACACTGAACGTGGCCTCGTTTTGAGTCAAAAGCCGACTGAGAGCAAAAATGGCGAGATCAACGTTGTACGCCAAATGCTTGATGTTATTAACGTAAAAGGCAGTGTCA
>NZ_JBFRPJ010000129.1:0-614 GCF_041471945.1 Vibrio sp. 10N.261.51.A4 | reverse complement strand
TGTCAGCGCGATACGCTCGAGAAAATTGCAGAGAAAAAGGCTCACGTTGTTGTTCAAGTGAAGAACAACCAGCCCAAATTGAGAGTGGCTATTGTGGAGCAATTTCAAGCTGTCTTTGAAGCAGGTAAAGAGAAAATAGTTACCGAAATCAAAGAGAAGCACCATGGCCGCAGTGAAGAAAGATATGTATTTCAGTTAAAGGCTAAGTTACCTAAAGAGCTTGCGGAGAAATGGCCGACAGTACGAAGCATCATTGCGGTGGAGCGGCATCGAGTGATCAACGGAAAAGGAAGTGTAGACACCTCATATTACATAAGCTCTATGTCGCCGAATCACAAAATGCTAGGCCACTACATTCGTCAGCATTGGCGTATTGAAAACAGCCAGCATTACGTATTAGATGTTGTTTTTAAAGAGGATTACTCACGGATCACGCTAGATGGTGCTGTAGAAAATATAGCGTTGTTTAGACGCTTTGTGATGAACATGCTGAAGCAATGCGAATGTGGTGCACCAAGCCAAAAAGTGAAGTTGAAGAAGGCTGCTTGGAACGATGATTATCGGGCACGAGTCTTCTTTGGGTTATAAATTGAACAAAGTGTGCTCGCGCCCTG
>NZ_JBFRPJ010000128.1:0-518 GCF_041471945.1 Vibrio sp. 10N.261.51.A4 | reverse complement strand
ATGGGGCAAAAGTAAGTTCATCACGCACCCTGCGTGATGGATTTACAACAAAGAAAGGAGAAGAAGTACGTTAAGATGAGTTGTGGAACGGGCTATTGTACATTTGGGAAGCTTGTTGTTTGGTAGTTTGACTACGACCAGAATAGCTTGACTTGACTGGCTAAAGATCAAACTCAGAGTCATCTTTTAATCGGTCATACTCAGCTTTAACAGCTGGGTCGTCAAATGCTTTGAGTTTTAATGATTCCAACCGACTAAGCTTCTTTAAAGTCCAACTTCCATCACCATTATCAATCCACTCTATTGAATCACCTTCATCCCAAGATAAATCTTTCTGTAACTCATCAGGTATTAAGAAGTAGTGATCACCATCTTCATTTTGTTCTATTTTTACTCGCACTGTATGCATGCTCATACTAAATCTAGGGGGTGTATTAAGTTTGTCGCATTACAATAAATTAGGCAAAGATGATATCGTAAAAATGTTAGGAAAAGCTGCGCTGAATTGAAATGGGGCA
>NZ_JBFRPJ010000127.1:0-17452 GCF_041471945.1 Vibrio sp. 10N.261.51.A4 | reverse complement strand
TTAAACGATCGGCATTAGGTTCATTGAACCGGGCCTTTTAGTATCTAACTCGCCCTATCTAGGGTAGCTATCAATGACTAGTCGATCTTAAGCTCTTGCAGCATAGACTCTGGCAGTGCCAGTTCATCATTCTTGTTTACAGAGATGCCTGCAGCGATGATCGCATTCGCGATCTCTTTCGCTTCATCCAAAGAGTGCATTGCCGCGGTACCACATTGGTATTCGTTCAGCTCAGGGATCTTATTCTGGTTCTCAACTTTCAGTACGTCTTGCATCGCTGCCAACCAACCGTCAGCCACTTGTTGTTCTGTAGGCGTACCAATCAGGCTCATGTAGAAACCAGTGCGACAGCCCATCGGTGAGATATCGATGATCTCTACATCTGAACCGTTCAATTGATTACGCATGAAACCAGCATATAGGTGCTCTAGAGTATGGATACCTTTCTCAGATAGGATGTCTTTGTTTGGCGCAGTAAAACGCAGGTCAAACACAGTGATGGTATCCCCTTTTGGGGTTTGCATTGTTTTAGCAACACGAACGGCAGGTGCGTTCATGCGTGTGTGATCAACAGTGAAACTATCTAATAAAGGCATTGCTCTTCTCCATGACGGCTGGCTTTAGAAAAACCAGCTTCGATTGTCTTCTAGTTCTTTGCGGCACTGTTTCAGCTGCCATCCATAATCTTTTGCTTGCTGTTCGACTTTGCGCGCCACCTTAATTAGCGATGGCTTGCTGTTGTATGACTTACGCTTATAACCACCACGGCCTTCATGATAAGCCAGGTATTGGTTATATGGGTCCCATAGTGAGATGCCCAATTGACGACGCGTCTCGCTGGTATACCAACCGATGAACATCAATGCATCATCAAAGTTGGTTCTTGAACCACCGTTATTGGTCGCCTTTTGGAAGTCTTCCCAAGCAGGATCTTGAGCTTGTGCATAACCGTAGGCACTGCTTACACGCCCCCACGGTATAAAGCCAAGAATGTAATCTTTAGGTGGGCGCGCATCATGACGATAGCTACTCTCTTGTTTCACAAAAGCCATCGCAACGTTAATCGGCGTTCCCCATTCTTCTTGCATATCCAAGGCATCTTCATACCATGAAGGGTGCTCTCGAAAGATGCTACACAAATTATCTTGCTGCTTTGGCGGTGGCGTTGCACATCCAACCAACAGGCTAGAGACAACACCAACAGTCACTACAGGTAACCATTTACTACTCACTCGAGTAGGCTGACCTAATAAGGCTTGCTTCCTTTCCACCAAAGTCTCGCTATGCTTTTAAATACGAAAAATAATCCGCTAAGAAGCTATCAAAATCTTGAGTGCTTGCTTCTTCACTTTGTTGCTGAGCAATCACAGAACGTTGAACTTCTGCTTCCATCAACTCAGCTGAATATACTTTGTATTGGTGCGCTTTGTGTTGCTGAGCGTACGTTTTACCTAACGCGCAACCCACTTTACCTAAGCCGCCCAATTTTTTGGTCTCTTCTAGCAACTGGCCAGAAATAGTTAGCTCAGGGTTATCAATCCAAGCCTCAAGCGTATCGCATGTTTCTTGGTATGCACGACCACCTTGTTCAGCGTCCATCATCTCGGCAATAGAGCGCAGATCTTTGAAGACACGCTTCGCCCAATCTTGCAGAGACAATCGCTCACCATGACAACCGATTTGCAGCTCTAGACCAACCTGACGACCTTGTAGGATCACCTTGTTCCAGTTATCGCGCCAGCATTCAAGCTCGCAGTTATCCATCTCAGCAGAGTCCGTTAGCACACTCCACGTTAGGAATAAGTCTAGGAAGCGAACCTGCTGCTCATTGATACCAATTGAGCTGAATGGGTTTACATCTAAAGAACGAACCTCAATGTACTCAACACCACCGCGTGCCAATGCTTCAGATGGTTTCTCACCACTCTTCGCCACACGCTTAGGGCGGATTGGAGCGTAAAGCTCATTTTCAATTTGCAGTACGTTGCTATTCAACTGACGGTATTCACCATCAACCTTAGTGCCAATCTCGGCAAATTCTTCTGATGGTGTGCGAATCGCTTGATTCAAACCTTCAAGGTATTGGTCTAGGCTGTTGAAACCAATCTTCAACACACTTTGCGCACTGTTCGTGTAGCCAAGGTCGCTCAGGCGCAGTGCCGTTGCTTTTGGCAGATACAGTGTCTCGCCAATCTTTTCAAAAGGCAGGTTTGTCTCTCTTCCTTTGATGAAAGAAGAACATAGCGCAGGTGAAGCACCGAAGAAGTATGGGATTAACCAACCAAAGCGGTAGTAGTTACGAATCAAACCAAAGTAAGCATCTGACTTAGATTCACAACGCGCTTCTTCAGTTTGCTCTCCAAACAGGCTATCCCAAAAGCTTTCTGGGAAAGAGAAGTTGAAGTGAACACCAGAGATAATCTGCATCAGGCTACCGTAACGACGTTTTAGGCCTTCACGATATAGGGTCTTCATCTTACCGTTATTCGAGGTGCCGTATTGCGCTAGCTGAATGTAATCTTCACTGCCAACGTAACAAGGCATAGAAAGCGGCCATAGTTTTTCGCCGTCTAACTTGGTTTGCGTGAAGTGGTGGATATCAGACAACTGATTCAAAAGCGTCGGAACGTCGTTAGAAACAGGCGTGATAAATTCCAGTAGCGACTCAGAGAAATCGGTCGTTACCCATTCGTTCATCAACGCAGATCCCAAAGCCTCAGGGTGCGGCTCAGTAGCAAGGTGCCCATCTTCCGTGTAGCGTAATGTTTCCCTTTCAACACCACGACCAAATTGAGAGAAGGTCTTAGGGTTGGTTGCAACTTGCTTTAGTCGCGCAGCAAAATCAGTCAAAATTCAGTTCACTTATCTTATATTGTTCTGATTAGAACTATCATAAATTAGGTTGGAGGAGAAAAGTAGAGTCTCTTCCCTCCCCCTTTAATGTGTACTCTAACGAATGATTTCAAGCTCTTCTATTGGAATATCTAACTTTTCTAATTGCGGGCGGAGCGAAGTCGCGTCACCAACAACGATTATTTGATAATCATTCGGGTCAAACCATTTCTTAGATAGCTCGTTTAAGGTCTCTTTTGAAACCGTTTCAACTATCTGATTACGCTGTTGTAGGTAATCTTCATCAAGGCTCAATGCAACAATATTACTCAACAACCCCGCCTTTTGACTTGGCGTTTCGTATTTAAGTGCATCTTGTTGACCGACGGCAAGGCGCATAAATTTCACCTCTTCGTCAGTTAATCCACTTTGGCTAAACTCATTCAGCTCATTAATAAACTCTTGAATCGATGGAACCGTCGCATTCGCCCTTACCTGCGCGCTAAATACCACTGCGCCAGTTTCACGAGTACTTGCGAAGTAACCGCTTGCACCGTAAGTGTAGGCTTTGTCTTCACGTAGGTTCTGGTTGATACGGCTATTGAAGTTGCCCGCTAAGTTAAAGTTAGCTAACTGGCTCAAATACAATTCGCCCGTCGCATCAAACGGCAGGCCCTTACGAACCAAGCGAACAATGCTTTGCGGCGCACCCGGTTTATCAACTAAGTACAGGTGCTGACCAGAAAGCTCTTTAACGATCTGTGGACGCGTTAATGGTGCCGCATCGCCTTGCCACTCTTCAAAGAATTGTAGCTGTTTCCCTACCTCTTTCTTCGAGATGTCTCCCACCACAACAATATTGGCACCTTCTGGTGTGTAATGTTGCGCATAGAATTTTTTCACATCGTCTAAGGTCAATTTCGATAGAGATTCCTTAGTACCATCACTTGCACGAGCAAAAACAGTGTCACCAAACAGCACTTCACGGGTTGCTTGAGAAGCCATCCAGCTTGGCTGCTGATGCTGATACACAACGCCTTCTAGCATCTGTTTCTTAACGCGCTCAAAATCTTGCTCATCGAACTTAGGATCGAATAGAACCTCTTGCACAATCGCTAAGGTTTGAGGCAAGTTTTTCTCTAGCGTCGAGACTGAAATATCTGTGGTGTAGCTGCCCGCACTAATGCTCACGCTGCTACCAAGTTTATCTAAGGTCGCTTGTAACTCTTCAACGGTTCGTTTAGTTGAGCCTTCTTCCATCATCGAAGCCGTTAGGTTCGCTAGGCCTTCTTGCCCTTTGCGAACATAGCGTTCGCCTGCAGGCAATTGAATTTGCAGCTGTACTGTCGGCGTTTCACTGGTCACGGTACCAATTAAGTCAGTGCCATTTGCAAAGTGCATGCGGTACAACTCAGGCATGGTCGCCTCAACACCAAAGTTCACTTCTGGCATCACACTGCGATCAAAGGTATCCGGTGCCTTTCTGAAATCCAGTTGATCTTCCGTCACCTTGCTGTATTCCGGCAACGTACGTGGTGGCGTGGTAAAGGTCGCTTCACGAACCGCCAAATCGAGCTTTTTCTTAGGAACCACACTCAAGGTAACCTTGTGCTTACCTTCGATGAAATCTTGGTATGCCTTGCTCACGCTCTCAGGCGTCACCGCTCGGATTTGATCGAGTTGTGATTCAATGCGATCAGGCTGACCATAGAAGGTTTGGTTCGACGCGAGTTGCGACACCTTACCTTTAACGCTTTGCAATGCAAAAACAGCATTCGCTTCGGCCATGCCAGTGATCTGGTCTAAACGCTCTTGCTCAACGCCCTCTTTCGAGAATTGCTCCAGGGTATCCATCAGCTCTTTATTGAGAACCGTCAAATCGCCTTTTTCACCTGAGTTGCCCATTGCATACACGTACATGGTACACGCCAACTCAGCACAATCATGGAAAGAGCCAGCGCTGACGGCCTTCTGCGTTTTTACGAGGTTTTGATATAGGTAACTGTTGGTACCTGAACCTAACACGTTAGACAATGCATTCAGTGAAGCTTGCGTCTCTTCACCGCGATACGTTGTTGGCCACCCCACCAGCACCATCGGCTGACGAATATTGTCTTCTAAGGTGATGTATTTATCTTCTGTTAGAACAGCAGGTTGCTTCTCTGCCGCCTTCACTTCAGGGCCTTGAGGAATTGAACCAAAGTACTTGTTAACCCATTCTAGCGTGTCATCAACGTCGATATCACCACCAATCGTTAACACGGCATTGTTTGGGCCGTACCAACGCAGGAAGAACGCTTTAAGATCATTCACGTCAACACGGTCAAGATCTTCAACATAGCCGATTGGTTGCCAAGAGTAAGGGTGACCTTCAGGGTAAAGCGCTTCGCCCATGCGTTCCCACATCAAGCCGTAAGGACGATTTTCGTAGCTCTGCGCTCGCTCGTTCTTGACCGTGCCTCTTTGAACCTCAAATTTCTTCTGAGAAACAGCATCCAACAAGAAGCCCATTCGGTCTGATTCTAACCACAACATTTTCTCAAGTTGGTTAGAAGGAACAGTTTCAAAATAGTTGGTGCGGTCACGGTTGGTCGTGCCGTTTAACGAGCCACCCGCTTCGGTAATGATCTTAAAGTGCTGTTGGTCACCAACGTTCTCTGAACCCTGGAACATCATGTGCTCAAAGAAGTGAGCAAATCCCGACTTGCCTATCTCTTCACGTGCTGAACCGACGTGATAAGTTACATCAACATGCACCAACGGATCGGAATCATCAGGGGAAAGAATAACTGTCAGACCGTTTTCAAGCTGATACTTGGTGTAAGGAATCACTACTTTATCTTTAGAGGGCTTAACCTCTTCTAACAGAGTGACACCTTCAGGTAACGAGGAAAAGAAGGGCGTTGAGCTAGGTACATTGTAAGAACAGCCAGCAATGGCGATAAGAGAAAATGTACCAAGTAAAACCTTTTTCATAGGTTCTCCTTAGAAAAAACCGAAGTAGATAGCAGCAAGTAAGCTATAGCGAGCGGCTTTGCCAATCGCTATCAAAATAACGCTAGGGATGAATTTCATTCTTAGCCAACCCGCAGCGAGACACAAAGGGTCACCAATGATCGGTAACCAACTAAATAACAGTGTCCAGTAGCCATAGCGACTCAGCCAAGCCATAGCCTTATGACCATGCTTTTCAGATTGAGTTCGATTAGGCAACCACAAACCAATCCAATAGTTAGTCAGGCCGCCTAAGGTATTGCCTAATGTCGCCACTAGAATGATCGATGAGGTTGAAAACTGATCTAAGCTCAATGCAGCCACAAGGCTAGCTTCTGAACCACCGGGGAGTAACGTGGCACTCAAGAAGCCACTAATGAAGAGTACCCACAGCGCCGAGTCCGAGAACCACAGCGCGATATTTTCAAAAAGGGAGTTAAAAAATTCTAACACTGCCTATCAACTTTCTTGCATTTTAAGTAGCACCTTGCCTCTGGTGTGTCCGGTTTCAACCTGCAGGTGCGCCGACTGCGCCTCGTCTAATTGGTAGATACCTTGAATTTCTGTTTTGAGTAATCCGACACTGACCATGTAAAGCATAGTGTCCATTTGCTCAGGGCTTGGTTCAACCAGCATGCCTGATGCAGTAAAACCTAATAGTGTGGCTTTTTCGCAGATAAGTTCTGCAGATAGAGTCGGCACAGTCACGACTCGCGCGTCATCTTTTAGGCACTTCAATGCATCAAGCGCGGTATCGCCGCCGACCAAGTCAATCAACACATCGACATCAGATACTCTTTCTGATGCTGGTGCAAACTTATAGTTAATCGCGTGAGCACCTAGCGTCGCAAGGTAATCAAGATTGGCTTCGCTGCAGGTTGTGTAAACCTCAGCTTTTGCTGCCACTGCAATTTGAACCGCAAGGTGACCAACGCCGCCCGCGCCTGCTAAAATAAGCACGCGGTCGCCTTCTTTCACTTCGGCTTTGTTGAGCGCTTGTGCCGCTGTTTGACTCGCAAGTGGTAATGCAGCTGCCGCTTCTAGAGTGACAGAATCAGGAACCATACTTAATGCAGCTTCTGGAACACACACATATTGGCTGTAACCGCCACCTTGCAGTGGAAAACCAATAAAGCCAGCCACGTTATCACCAACAGTAAAGCGTTCAGCCTGTTCGCCTAGCGAGACAATTTGCCCTGAAATATCGTAGCCAGGTACCCAAGGTAGGTTATCTTTGTTTTGTGCTGCCGCCCAACCAAGGCCCGCTCGGGTTTTGACATCAATCGGATTAATGCCTGAAAAGGAAACTTTAACCACCACTTCTCCAGCCTTAGGCTCAGGGATCGCACTGGTTTGAATACTTAGGTTTTCGACGCCGCCGAATTGAGTAATCGCAATCTGTTTATTTTCCATTTCCACATTTCCTTGATTGATAAAAGCCCTAGTGAGCAAGCACCCTAATTAATAAAAAGAAAGGGATGCGAAAGCATCCCTTTGACTATAAACCATTTAATAAGGCTAAGTTAACCGCTCATTCGTAAATTGACGACCAATTAACGTAACGATACATGACCCAGCAAATCCACTAGCCCACGAGAGCTAATAGAATACCCGCCGCAACCGCACTACCAAGTACACCGGCTACGTTCGGGCCCATTGCATGCATCAACAAGAAGTTCTGAGGGTTTGCCTCAAGACCAACCTTGTTCACAACACGTGCCGCCATTGGAACCGCTGATACGCCAGCTGCGCCAATCAGTGGGTTGATGTCCTCTTTCGAGAATCGGTTCAACACCTTAGCCATCAATACACCACCCGCCGTACCGATACTGAACGCGACCGCACCTAAACCTAGAATACCCAATGTTTCTAAGTTCAAGAACGTATCCGCTTGAAGCTTAGAACCAACCCCTAGACCTAGGAAAATAGTTACAACGTTAATCAGTTCGTTTTGAGCTGTTTTTGAAAGGCGATCAACCACACCCGCTTCACGCATTAAGTTACCCAAACAGAACATACCAACTAGAGGTGTTGCTGAAGGTAGGAACAAAATCGTCATCAGTAGTACAGCAAGCGGGAAAAGAATCTTCTCGGCTTTGCTAACGTGACGAAGTTGAGCCATCTTAATTTTGCGCTCTTCAGGAGACGTTAACGCTTTCATGATTGGTGGCTGAATGATCGGAACCAAAGCCATGTAGCTATAAGCCGCTACTGCAATGGCACCTAAAAGATCCGGAGATAACTTACTCGCCAAGAAGATCGCAGTTGGGCCATCGGCACCACCAATGATCGCAATTGACGAAGCATCGGCCATCGAGAACTCCATTCCTGGAACGTAGTTCAGCAAGATCGCGCCAAATAGCGTCGCGAAGATACCAAACTGAGCCGCAGCCCCTAGCCACAACGTTTTAGGGTTCGCAATCAACGCACCGAAGTCCGTCATCGCACCAACACCCATAAAGATCAGCAGTGGGAAAATACCTGTCTCAATACCAATGTAGTAGACGTAGTAGAGCAAACCACCTGGATCAGTAAACCCAGCATTTGGAATGTTTGCTAATACAGCACCAAAACCAATAGGCAGTAGAAGTAACGGTTCAAATCCTTTACGAATTGCCAAAAACAACAGTAAGCAACCAACCAGCATCATACAGATCTGGCCGAACTCAAAGTTCGCAATCCCTGTTTCAGACCATAAGGTCATCAATCCTTCCATGGTACTCCCTTACGCTAAGCTTAGTAGTGGAGCGCCTACAGTAACTGCATCGCCTTCTTTAACATTCAATTCTTGAACGATACCACCACGAGCAGCACGAACTTCCGTTTCCATCTTCATCGCTTCTAGGATTAGTAGAACGTCGCCTTCAGAAACCTCAGTACCCGCCTGAACGTTTACTTTAAAGATGTTACCCGCCAATGGAGCTGGAACCGCTTCAGCGTCAGACGCTGCTACTGGTGCAGCCTGAGCAGGTTTTGCAGATGGCGCCACCGATGTCAGTTCACCTTGTGGGCCAACTTCAACATCGTAAACTTGACCATCAACCTTCACGCTGTAGCTTTCAATACCACCAGAAGCTTGTACAGGAGCTGCAGCAACTGGAGCCGCAACTTCTAGCGTTGGTGCAGGTTCAAATGCTTCAGGATTACGACGGTTCTTAAGAAACTTAAGACCCACTTGTGGGAAGAGCGCGTAAGTCAGTACATCATCAACCGTATCTTCAGCTAGAGAGATACCCTCTGATTTCGCTTTCTCTAACAGATCCGTCGTTAACATATCCATTTCAGACTTAAGTAAATCAGCAGGACGACAAGTAATCGGCTCTGCACCGTCTAGAACTTTCGCTTGCAGTTCAGCATCCACTTCAGCAGGAGCTTGACCGTATTCACCTTTCAGTAGACCAGCAGTCTCTTTCGTGATGCTCTTATAGCGTTCGCCCGTTAAGACGTTAATAACCGCTTGAGTACCGACAATCTGAGAAGTTGGTGTTACTAAAGGAATGTAACCAAGCTCTTTACGTACGCGTGGGATCTCTTCTAGAACTTCATCCATGCGATCGGCGGCGCCTTGCTCTTTAAGCTGGCCTTCCATGTTAGTTAACATTCCGCCAGGAACTTGAGCGATTAAGATGCGAGAATCGACACCTTTTAGCTGACCTTCCCATTTCGCGTACTTTTTACGTACATCACGGAAGTAAGCCGCGATGGGTTCGATTTGGTCTAGTTTAAGATTCGTGTCGCGCTCTGTACCTTCTAACATCGCAACAACCGTTTCGGTTGGCGTATGACCGTAAGTACAGCTCATTGAAGAAATAGCGGTATCTAGAATGTCGATACCCGCTTCAACGGCTTTAACCGCTGTTGCAGTCGATAGACCAGTTGTCGCGTGGCTATGCAGTGCCAGAGGAACGTCACACGATGCTTTGATACGTGTAATCAGCTCTTCTGCTTCATACGGCTTTAATAAACCTGACATATCTTTGATACATAGTGAGTGACAACCTAGGTCCTCTAGGCGCTTAGCCAAATCAACCCAAGTATCTGAATTGTGGACCGGACTGGTTGTGTAAGACAACGTACCTTGAGCGTGGCCACCAACGTCGATCGTTGCTTTCACTGCTTTTTCAAAGTTACGCACGTCATTCATCGCATCAAAGATACGGAATACGTCCATGCCGTTTTTATGGGCACGTTCAACAAATTTTTCTACTACATCATCCGCGTAGTGACGGTAGCCCAATAGGTTTTGACCACGCAGTAGCATCTGCATTGGTGTGTTTGGCATCGCTTTTTTCAGCTCACGCAAACGCTCCCATGGATCCTCGCCAAGAAAACGGATACACGAATCAAACGTCGCGCCGCCCCAAGTCTCAAGTGACCAGTAACCGACTTTATCCAGTTCTGCCGCAATTGGCAGCATATCTTCGATACGCATACGAGTAGCAAATAGTGACTGGTGCGCGTCACGAAGTACCACATCTGTGATAGCTAGTGGTTTAGACATGCTCATAAACTCCTTTTTAATCCTTTAAATACTACTTAGCAGTAGACGCACGGTATTGATGAACCGCGGCCGAAATTGCAGCCACTACCTGTGGACTAACAGCTGAAGGGTTTGATTGTGATTTTTGAATTTTTTTAGGTGCTGCGATCGGCTCTGGTACTTCTTCTGGTACCAGTTTTGACATCAACCGAACGAGGTAAACTAGAATAGTTAGGAAAATAAAGACAACGGACATCCCCGTTATCATTAGAGTCGCCGCATCTCCTAGCAGGCTTCCAATATTAGTCATGTTGCTTCCTTTCTTCGTCATCCTGACATACGTACAGGATTTCAGCGAATAGTGATCCCGACCCATGGATTATCTCGATTGGTAAAAGTTTGTCAATTTTGTTTAAGGTTCTGTTACGGATAACGCACACATAAGGTTAATTATTCGCCTATCAGATCACATAAATCTGTCAAATACGTCATTTTTAGATATTTAAACTGTGACTTAAACGGGGCTTTTCTGGGAATTGATATGAGAAAGGTGGAATAACAAAGAAGCAATCAAGAACTACTTTAAATACAACAAGTTAAACAACGAACAAATTTAACATTGTCGCAACAAATTTGCAGCAGACATAAAAAAAGCCTCGTATAAACGAGGCTTTTTCTAATAATGTGGCGCGCTCTGGAGGATTCGAACCTCCGACCGCCTGGTTCGTAGCCAGGTACTCTATCCAGCTGAGCTAAGAGCGCACGGTTTTAATATCAATTCATTGTTACTAACAACAGATCAATATAAGGATTTCATTCTTATAAGAAAAAAGCCCTAAATAGTGGCGCGTCCTGGAGGATTCGAACCTCCGACCGCCTGGTTCGTAGCCAGGTACTCTATCCAGCTGAGCTAAGGACGCACGGTTTTCGATATCAGTATTTCCAATATCAGGAGTTCACAAGGAAACCCTAAAGAGTGGCGCGTCCTGGAGGATTCGAACCTCCGACCGCCTGGTTCGTAGCCAGGTACTCTATCCAGCTGAGCTAAGGACGCGCAGTTTTCGATATCGGTATCCCCAATATCAGGGGTTCATAAAAGAAACCCTAAATAGTGGCGCGCTCTGGAGGATTCGAACCTCCGACCGCCTGGTTCGTAGCCAGGTACTCTATCCAGCTGAGCTAAGAGCGCACGGTTTTAGTATCAATTCGTTGTAAACAACAACAACTCAATACAAGGATTTCTGTTCTTATAAGAAAGAAGCCCTAAATAGTGGCGCGTCCTGGAGGATTCGAACCTCCGACCGCCTGGTTCGTAGCCAGGTACTCTATCCAGCTGAGCTAAGGACGCACGGTTTTTGATATTAATTCTCGACGAACGATTTATCAATATCAGGATTCACATTCTTATAAGAACTAAACCCTAAATAATGGCGCGCTCTGGAGGATTCGAACCTCCGACCGCCTGGTTCGTAGCCAGGTACTCTATCCAGCTGAGCTAAGAGCGCACGGTTTTAGTATCAACTTAGTCAATACAAGGACTTTCATTCTTAAAAGAAATAAACCCTTAAATAGTGGCGCGTCCTGGAGGATTCGAACCTCCGACCGCCTGGTTCGTAGCCAGGTACTCTATCCAGCTGAGCTAAGGACGCACGGTGTTCATTCATTAAGAATGAAGTTGTGAAATATATCACATTCTTCTTGCTACGAAGAAAAAAAAAGGCCATCGGCCTGTAATGAATGGCGGTGAGGGAGGGATTCGAACCCTCGATGCAGCTACAAACCACATACTCCCTTAGCAGGGGAGCGCCTTCGGCCACTCGGCCACCTCACCTAATTCATTATTCTCAAATCACTTACAAGTAAGAGAAGAGAGAATGGCGCGTCCTGGAGGATTCGAACCTCCGACCGCCTGGTTCGTAGCCAGGTACTCTATCCAGCTGAGCTAAGGACGCACATTTACATTGTCTAAATTGCTAATTTTAGACTCGCAAGAAATGGCGGTGAGGGAGGGATTCGAACCCTCGATGCAGCTACAAACCACATACTCCCTTAGCAGGGGAGCGCCTTCGGCCTCTCGGCCACCTCACCGTCTTGCGGAGGCACATATTACGTTTTACCGAAAATATGTCAAACACTTTATTGAAAAAAATTGGACAAAAACACTCAACCGTTTGCTATTTAATCAAAGCGCTTGCAAATTGAACTTATAAGATTCAAATCGCGCTTTTTCCCTTAAAAATTAAGGTGAAAGATTGGCAATAATAAACAGCCGAAAACAATTATCTAATTTCTCCAGCAGCAAGTGCTACTGCTGATGGCACAATACTACGGGATGCGTATTTTCGCCATAGGGGAAGCGAATAAATCTTGAGTTTTGCCAAACAAAATACAGAGCAACAGTTCTGTTCAACCTTGTCTGTATCTCGCAGCATCACAAAGCATTCACTTCACCACTTTGAGACCGATCCGTTATCCAACCCATCTATGTCCCAATCAGTGTTTCGGTTCCCCAAGATCAAAAAAGGCTAGCAACAATGCTAGCCTCTTCTCTACGCAAAAGTATTAGTAGTTGCCAGATGCAACGTTACCATTACCTTTTTCAGCTTGAATGCGCATGTAGATCTCTTCACGGTGAACAGATACTTCTTTAGGTGCGTTAACACCGATACGTACTTGGTTACCTTTAACGCCTAGTACAGTAACTGTTACTTCATCACCAATCATCAGTGTTTCGCCAACGCGGCGAGTCAAAATTAGCATTCTTTGCTCCTTGAGTAATCTCTAAATTTATCTAGCTACGAGAGCATTATCCAACAAAAGTTATATTTTCGTAAACTATCGATTGAGTTTATTTAACCAAAATGCACTTCTTTTTTAGGATAACCCTGTGTTTCACGCGCTACGATGTATGCATTGTGTAATATGTTAGCAGCCATATCGACTTGCGTTGGTGATATCACCAAAGTTAAAGACTGCTGCTGCAATAAGTGATGCTGTACATCAATTTCGCCTTCAGACAACAATCCATGTGAACTGACCACAATTTCTTGTGTTCGGCTTCCTACCACAGTTAACAAACTAACCTGTTCACTATTACGGATTTTCTCAGCAAAAACTAGTTTTAATTTGGCACTTATGTCTTGTTTAATAATGAGTGCTGCCCGTTCTGTTTCCTCGATCACACTACAGACTTCGATCCCCAACAGTTGGCAATGTGAAATGAAAGACGGTAAATCTTCATTCAAACACTCGATACGCACCATATCTCTTTGGATGGCGATGCCAGCAATATCATTCAAACACTGATTACCCGCGATCAATGTGCCTTCGCCTTGTTCAAAGCTTGAAAGCACTCGCAATGACACGTTGTGCTGCCATGCATACTGAACACAAGGAAGGTGCAATACCTTAGCGCCTCGGCGAGCCATCTCTTCCATAGAAGGAAAGTCTAAAGTATCTAATTTCTGAGATTGTTTTACGACTCTAGGGTCACAAGAGTAAACACCATCTACATCAGTATAGATCTGGCATTCTTTCGCCTGCAAGGCACCTGCAAGCGCGACCGCTGTAGTATCTGAACCACCGCGGCCTAATGTCGTGATATCACCTTTCGCATTGAATCCTTGAAAGCCTGCAACAATAACAATCTGGTTGTCATCTAGCAGAGCTTGAATCGGAGCAGTATCAATACGCTCAATCGCTGCATTATTATGATTAGAATCCGTGTGTATCTTGGCTTGATAGCCAGTCATCGATGTCGCTTCATAACCTAACTTGTGTAACGTCATTGCTAACAAGGCCATGGAAACTTGCTCGCCAGCCGTTAACAACACATCCAGTTCTCTAGCGTTTGGTACGCTATCAACTTGCGTGGCTAAATTAACTAACCGATTTGTTTCACCAGACATAGCAGAAACGACAACCACGATCTGGTTCCCTTCATTTTTCGCTTCAATGATTTTTTCTGCTACATGATGGATTCGTTCAATTGAACCCACCGACGTTCCACCAAATTTCTGCACGATAAGAGGCATTTTCACCCGTCCTCACCTTCCCAAGACCAATGTCTATATATGACAAAAAAACACACACTCCGCGTCAGGGCGAAGCAATAAAAAATTAACCAAGGAGTCTAACGCCACCATTAGACTTCTTGGTTAATCTCAATCAAACCTTGTTTAAACACACTTCCAATAGGCAAAATAAAAGATGCCCAATCAACTGATTGGGCATCTTTGTATCAATTACTTAAGCTTAAAGACGCTCTTCTAGCCAAGTACGCACAGATTTAAGCGCTTCTGGCAGTGCTGCAACGTCTGTACCGCCCGCTTGAGCCATATCTGGACGACCGCCGCCTTTACCGCCAACTTGCTCAGCAACCATCTTGACGAGATCACCCGCTTTTACTTTGCCGATTAGGTCTTTGGTTACACCAGCAATCAAGCCAACTTTACCGTCTGCTACGTTCGCGATCAGGATGATGCCGCTACCTACTTGGTTTTTAGCGTTATCAACCATAGTACGTAGGTTCTTGTTGTCTGCGCCTTCAATTGCAGCAACCAAAACTTTAGTACCAGAGATGTCTTCTACTTTGCCCATGATGTTTGCGCTTTCTGCAGCAGCCATCTTTTCTTTAAGCAGTTGGATTTCTTTCTCTAGCGATTTCGCTTTCTTAGCTGACTCAGCCAGTTTCTCTTCGTAAGCGTTAGCTTGAGCTTCTACTGCATCTAGTGCAGCTTCACCTGTTACCGCTTCAATACGACGAATACCCGCAGCAATACCACCTTCAGAAGTGATCTTGAATAGGCCGATATCACCTGTGTTTGAAGCGTGGATACCACCACAAAGTTCAGTAGAGAAATCGCCCATAGATAGAACGCGAACTTCATCATCGTACTTCTCGCCAAACAGTGCCATTGCACCTTTTTCTTTCGCTGACTCGATGTCCATGATGTTCGTTTCAATCACATGGTTCTTACGAACTTGTGCGTTAACTAGACGCTCTACTTCTTTAATCTGTGCTGGTGTTACCGCTTCAAGGTTAGAGAAGTCAAAACGTAGGTTATCTGGCTTAACTAAAGAACCTTTCTGAGCAACGTGCTCACCTAGCACTTCGCGCAATGCAGAGTGAAGTAAGTGAGTGGCAGAGTGGTTTAGTGAGATAGCAGCTCGACGCTCAGCGTCAACCGTTGCTTCTACTTTATCGCCCTTAGCAAATACACCTTCAACTAGCTCACCGTGGTGCGCAAATGCGTTACCTAGCTTCTGAGTGTCTTGTACTTTGAAAAGACCCGACGCTGTTTTTAGTGTACCAGCATCACCACATTGACCGCCTGACTCAGCGTAGAATGGTGTCTCTTCAAGGATGATGATTGCTTTGTCGCCAGCCGATAGTGAAGATACTTCTTCGCCGTCAACGAATAGCGCAGAGATTTCACCAGCACCTTCAGTTGCTGTGTAACCACAGAACTCAGTGTTGGTGTCTACTTTGATTGTCGCGTTGTAATCCGTGCCGAATTGGCCTGCTTCACGTGCACGCTTACGCTGTGCTTCCATCGCCTTCTCAAAGCCTTCTTCATCGATAGTAAAATCGCGTTCGCGAGCTACATCGTTAGTAAGGTCAGCTGGGAAGCCGTATGTATCGTAAAGTTTGAAAACTGTTTCGCCGTCAAGCTCTTTGCCTTCAAGTGCATCTAGTGCGTCATTAAGAATAACCATGCCGCGCTCTAGCGTACGACCAAAGTTCTCTTCCTCAATGCGAAGTACTTTTTCAACCAGCTCTTGCTGTTTCTTAAGTTCATCTGCCGCAGAGCCCATCACTTCAGCCAGTACGCCCACAAGTTTGTGGAAGAACACGCCTTGTGCGCCAAGCTTGTTACCGTGACGAACTGCACGACGGATGATACGACGTAGAACGTAGCCACGACCTTCGTTTGAAGGCATAACACCGTCAGCAATTAGGAATGAACAAGAACGGATGTGGTCAGCAATAACGCGTAGCGATTGGTTAGATAGATCGTCATGACCAACAACTTCCGCAGTCGCTTTGATTAGCTTTTGGAATACATCAATTTCGTAGTTAGAGTGAACGCCCTGCATGATTGCAGAAATACGCTCAATACCCATACCTGTATCTACAGCAGGCTTAGGTAGCGGTTCCATTGTGCCGTCAGCGTGACGGTTGAACTGCATGAATACGTTGTTCCAGATCTCGATGAAACGGTCACCATCTTCTTCAGGTGTACCAGGACGGCCGCCCCAGATGTGCTCACCGTGATCGTAGAAGATTTCAGTACATGGACCACAAGGACCTGTGTCACCCATCGTCCAGAAGTTATCAGACTCGAACTGTTTACCGCCTTCTTTGTCGCCAATGCGAACGATACGGTCAGCAGGAACACCTACTTTCTTGTTCCAGATATCGAATGCTTCATCATCTGTCTCGTATACCGTTACCAGCAGGCGGTCTTTTGGCAGTTGAAGAGTTTCAGTCAGGAATTCCCAAGCAAATCCAATCGCTTCTTCTTTGAAGTAGTCGCCAAAGCTGAAGTTGCCTAGCATTTCGAAGAACGTGTGGTGACGAGCCGTGAAACCTACGTTTTCAAGGTCATTGTGTTTACCACCCGCACGTACACAACGCTGAGCCGTAGTTGCTCGAGTGTAGGCACGCTTTTCGGCGCCTAAGAAGCAATCTTTGAATTGGTTCATACCTGCGTTAGTAAATAGCAGGGTTGGATCGTTATGTGGAACTAACGATGAACTGTCTACGATTTGGTGTTCTTTGCTCTCAAAGAACTTAAGGAACGCGTTGCGAACCTCATCAGTGCTCATGTACATGCAGCTCTTCCTGAAAATAGTCGAGTTAGAATTTTGCCGTATTGTAGATCATGGTTAAGGCTTCGACTAGTTTTCTTGTAGAAAAGACACCCTTGGGCAGGATTTTAGTGGGAATTCGATAAAATGAAGAATATTCCACTATATCTTGCCGTGGAAAAGCAGAACTAAATTGACGACCTAGTACCGAAGAAACTCAGTCAACGAGAGAGATTTGACCAAAGACATGCTCGACGGAGCAGATCCAATAAAAAAGCCCCGCATAAAATATGCGAGGCTTTAAATTCTTTCAATGTCCCGTCCTGAAATGTG